>NZ_JASCPN010000080.1:0-19912 GCF_029960155.1 Pseudomonas sp. PS01300
GGTCAAGCCCGCTCCCACAAGGATCACCGTAGCCGTTGTGGGAGCGGGCTTGACCCGCGATTTGCCGTACGGCGACAGGCAAACTGCGTTCAGGCCACAAAAAAAAGCCCCGCCAATGGCGGGGCAAAGTGGTCGGTGCTAACCAACCAAAGGAGCTCTGAATCAGTTCGCCGCAGCCACGCTGTCGGTCTGCCAGCCACCACCGAGTGCCTTGTAGATCGCCACGATCCCGCGATACAGGTCCACCTCGCCCAACGCCTGCGCGTCCTCGGCAGTGAGCCGTTCACGCTCGGCATCCAGCAGCACCAGGTAATCCACCGTACCCTCGCGGTAACGAATCGACGCCAGGTCCGCGGCCTTGCGGCTCGCCTCGCTCTGGCGCAGCAGCGCCATCAGCCGTTGCTGACGCTTGGCGTAATCGCTGAACGCATTCTCCGACTCTTCCAACGCCAGCAGCACCTGCTGCTCATAGGTCGCCAACGCACCCTCGGCCTCGGCATTCGCGCCGCGCAGACGCGCCCGCACACTGCCCAGGTCGAACGCCGCCCAGGTGATGCTCGGGCCCAGTGCCCACGCCTGCGCCGCACTCGACCCCAACTGCGAACCACGCCCTGCGGTAAAGCCCAGGAAGCCGCTCAGGCTCACCCGCGGGAACAGGTCGGCCGTGGCCACCCCCACATTCGCCGTGGCCGCCGCCAGCTGGCGCTCGGCGCTGCGCACATCCGGGCGACGCTTGAGCAGTTCGCCCGGGTCGCCAATCGGCAGGGCCTTGGCAATCGCCGGCAACTGCGCCGGCGACAGGTCGACACTCAACGCATCCGGCCGCTGCCCCAGCAAGGTGGCGATGCGGTTGCGCGCACGCACCTGCTCGGCCTGCAGCTGCGGCACGCTGGCCTCTACCGCCGCCAGGCGCGCATCGGCGCGCACCACGTCCAATTCGTTGCCAACCCCTGCATCACGCAGGGTTTCGGTAATGCCGCGCGAATCCTGCTGGGTCTTGAGGTTGGCCAGGGCTATCTTCTCGCGCAACTGCGCACCGCGCAGTTGTCCATAAGCATCAACCAGCTCGGCAATCAGGCTCACCTGCAATTGTTGCAGGTCGGCCTGGGCCGCGGCCTCCTGCGCCTCGCTGGCTTCCAGCTGGCGCTGAATGCGGCCGAACAGGTCAAGCTCCCAGGCCATGTCCAGGCCCAGGTCGTAGCGCTCGCTGTTGACCCGGCGGTCGGTCTGGCCAGGTATCTGACCCTTGCCCAGGTCGCTGCTGGCGCGGCTGGTGACGGTGGGCAGCGCATCGTTGCTCACATCGTCACGAATCGCCCGCGCCGCTTTCAGGCGCGCAAACGCCACGCGCAGCTCGCGGTTGTCGGCCAGCGACTGGCTCACCAGCTGGTTGAGGACCGGGTCGTCGAACTGACGCCACCAGATCGCATCGAAGCGGGTGCGGTCGAAGGCCGCCTTGGCCTCCTGCGCATCGGCCGCCGCCAGGTGCGCGGCGTCGGTGTGCGGGGCCTGGTAGTCCGGGCCGACCGCACAGGCAGCCAGGGCCAGTACCAGCAGGCTCGGTGCCCACAGTTTCAAGTGGTTCATGCCTGGTTCTCCAGCTGCAGCTGGCGGGCCGCCTTGCGGGCCTCGCTGCGCTCTACATAACGACGGATCAACACAAAGAACACCGGGGTCAGCAACAGGCCGAAAATCGTCACCCCGATCATCCCGGAGAACACCGCCACGCCCATGGCATGGCGCATTTCGGCGCCGGCCCCGGAGGAGAACACCAGCG
The DNA here is from genome assembly GCF_029960155.1 of Pseudomonas sp. PS01300. Taxonomy (NCBI): domain Bacteria; kingdom Pseudomonadati; phylum Pseudomonadota; class Gammaproteobacteria; order Pseudomonadales; family Pseudomonadaceae; genus Pseudomonas; species Pseudomonas sp. PS01300. Next base: position 1,778 of record NZ_JASCPN010000080.1, read on the forward strand.
GCACCACACCCATGATGAAGGCGAACGAGGTCATCAGGATCGGGCGCAGCCGCAGCCGGCAGGCTTCCAGCACCGCAGCCAGCGGGTCGAGCCCTTCGGCCTGCTTGTCCTTGGCGAACTCGACGATAAGAATCGCGTTCTTGCACGCCAGCCCCACCAGTACGATCAGGCCGATCTGGGTGAAGATGTTGTTGTCGCCACCGGACAGGATTACCCCGGTAATGGCCGACAGCAGGGTCATCGGCACGATCAGGATCACCGCCAGCGGCAGGCTCCAGCTCTCGTACTGGGCAGCCAGTACCAGGAACGCCAGCAGCACGCACAGCGGGAACACGAACAGCGCGGTGTTGCCGGCCAGGATCTGCTGATAGGTCAGCTCGGTCCATTCGAAGGTCATGCCGTTGGGCAGCTCTTCCTTGAGCAGTTTTGCCATGGCCTGTTCGGCCTGGCCGGAGCTGTAGCCGGGTGCTGCGCCACCGTTGATCTCGGCGGTGATGAAGCCGTTGTAGTGCATCACGCGGTCCGGCCCGGAGGTGTCGCTGACCTTGATGAAGGTCGCCAGCGGGATCATCTCGCCCTGGTTGTTGCGCACCTTGAGCTGGCCGATCTGCTCGGCATCCAGGCGGAACTGCTGCTCGGCCTGCACGTTGACCTGGTAGGTACGGCCAAAGCGGTTGAAGTCGTTGGCGTACAGCGAGCCCAGGTAGATCTGCAGGGTGTCGAAGATATCGTTGATCGCCACACCGTGGGTCTTGGCCTTCTCACGGTCGATGGCGGCATCCACCTGCGGCACATTCACCTGGTAGCTGGTGAACAGCCCGGCCAGCTCCGGCACGTTGTGGCTCTTGGCGATGATGTTCTGGGTTTCCTTGTACAGCGCCTCGTAGCCCAGGTTGCCACGGTCTTCGATCTGCAGGCGGAAACCGCCGATGGTACCCAGCCCCTGAACCGGTGGTGGCGGGAAGATCGCGATGTAGGCTTCCTGGATGTCGGCGTACTGCGCGTTCAACGTGGCGGCAATCGCCGCGGCCGACTGGCTGGGGTCCTTGCGCTGGTCGAACGACTTGAGTGCGACGAACACAATGCCGCTGTTGGGGCTGTTGGTGAACCCGTTGATCGACAGGCCCGGGAAGGCGATGGAGTCGGCCACACCCGGTTGCTTGAGGGCGAACTCGCTCATCTTCTTGATGACCGATTCGGTGCGGTCAAGGCTGGCCGCATCCGGCAGTTGCGCGAAGGCCACCAGGTACTGCTTGTCCTGGGCGGGCACGAAACCGGTCGGGGTGGCGGCAAAGCCCATCCAGGTCAGCACCATCAGCCCGGCGTACACGAACAGGGCGATGCCGCTGCTGCGGATCACGCGGCCCACGGTGCCCACGTAGCCATGGCTGGCACGCTCGAAGAAGCGGTTGAACGGCTTGAACAGCCAGCCGCCGAGCAGGCGGTCGAGCAGTTTCGAGAAGCGGTCCTTGGGGGCGTGATGGCCCTTGAGCAACACCGCAGCCAGCGCCGGCGACAGGGTCAGCGAGTTGAACGCCGAGATCACCGTGGAAATCGCGATGGTCAAGGCGAACTGCTTGTAGAACTGCCCGGTCAGGCCGGAGATGAACGCCGCCGGGATGAACACCGCGCACAGCACCAGCGCGGTGGCGATGATCGGCCCGGTCACTTCGCTCATGGCGCGCTTGGTCGCCTCCAGCGGGTTGAGCCCCAGCTCGATGTTGCGCTCCACGTTCTCCACCACCACGATGGCGTCGTCCACCACGATACCGATGGCCAGCACCAGCCCGAACAGCGACAGCGCGTTGAGCGAGAAGCCGAACAGGTGCATCACCGCAAAGGTGCCGATCAGCGAGACCGGTACCGCCACCAGCGGGATGACCGAGGCGCGCCAGGTCTGCAGGAACAGGATCACCACCAGCACCACCAGGATCAGCGCCTCGAACAGGGTGTGCACCACCGCTTCGATCGAGCCGCGCACGAACACGGTGGGGTCATAGACGATGCTGTAGTCCATGCCCTCGGGGAAGTCCTTCTTCAGCTCGGCCATCTTGGCGCGTACTTCGTCGGAGATCTCGATGGCGTTGGAGCCAGGGCGCTGGAAGATCGGGATCGCCACCGCCGGCTGATTGTTGAGCAGCGAACGCAGGGCGTACTGGCTGGAGCCCAGCTCCACCCGGGCGATGTCCTTGAGGCGGGTGATTTCACCGTCGGCGCCGGAGCGGATGATGATGTTCTCGAATTCCTCTTCGCTCACCAGGCGGCCCTGGGTGTTGACCGACAGCTGGAAGCTGGTGGCCCCGGGGGCGGGCGGCGAACCGAGCTGGCCGGCGGCCACCTGGCGGTTCTGCTCGCGAATGGCAGCCACCACGTCGCTGGCAGTCAGGTTGCGCGAGGCGGTCTTGTTCGGGTCCAGCCATACGCGCAGCGAGTAGTCGCCCATGCCGAACAGCTGCACGTCACCCACGCCACCCAGGCGAGCCAGCTCGTCCTTGATGTTGAGGATCGCGTAGTTGGACAGGTAGAGCATGTCGTAGCGGTTGTCCGGCGAGGTCAGGTGCACCACCATGGTCAGGTCGGGCGAGGCCTTGTCGACGGTGATACCGATACGCGTGACTTCCTCGGGCAGCTTGGGCTGGGTGCGGGTCACACGGTTCTGCACCTGCACCTGCGCGTTGTCCAGGTCGGTGCCCAGGGCGAAGGTGATGGTCAGGGTGATCTTGCCGTCGGCGGTGGACTGCGAGGACATGTACAGCATGTTCTCGACACCGGTGATGGCCTGCTCGAGCGGCGCGGCCACGGTTTCGCCGATCACCTTGGGGTTGGCACCGGGGAAGTTGGCGCGCACCACCACGGTGGGCGGTACCACCTCGGGGTATTCGCTGATCGGCAGCTGGAACAGCGAGATGCTGCCGGCGATCAGGATCAGCAGCGACAGCACGGCGGCGAATATCGGCCGGGTAATGAAGAACTGGGAAAAATTCATCGGTCTGGTCCCTTAACCGCGTGGTGCCGCGGCACTGGCGAGCTTGACCGTGACCGGCTTGCTCGGGGTGCTGGCTTCCAGGGCCTGGCGTTGCTGGGCGAGGGCGGCGAGGGTGGTATCGCTGGCCATCGGGGTTTCTTCAGGGCTGACCGGCGAGCCAGGGCGTACACGCTGCAGGCCCTTGACCACGATGCGGTCTTCCTTGCTCAGGCCGCTGCGCACGATACGCAGGCCTTCGAGTTTGGGGCCCAGCTCCACGGCGCGGTAATCGGCCTTGTTGTCTTTGTCCATCACCAGCACGAACTTCTTGCCCAGGTCGGTGCCCACGGCCTCGTCGTTGATCAGCACGGCCGAATAGGTGGCGCTGCCGACCAGTTTCAGGCGCGCGTACAGCCCGGGGGTGAACTGGCCGTCGCTGTTGTCGAACACCGCGCGACCGCGAATGGTGCCGGTCTTGGGGTTGACCTGGTTGTCGACGAAGTTCATCTGGCCCAGGTGCGGGTTGCCGGTTTCGTTGGACAGGCCCAGGTACACCGGGGTGCTCTGGCCGCGCTGGCCGTCGCGGGCCAGCTGGGTGTACTTGAGGTACACGCGCTCGTCGGCGTCGAAGTAGGCGTAGACCTTGTCGGTGGACACCACGCTGGTGAGCGCGGTGACATCGGCGGTGACGATGTTGCCGGCGGTGAACTCGGCGCGGCTGACACGGCCGCTGATGGGCGCGGTAACGCGGGTGAAGCTCAGGTTCAGCCTGGCCAGGTCCAGTTGCGCCTGGATCGCGGCCACCCCGGCGCGGGCTTCGGCGGCGGCACTGGTGCGCGACTCGGCGAGTTCGGCGGAAATCGCGTTGCTGCTGCGCAGGCGCTCGCCGCGCTGGGCTTCGGTCTGGCTGCGGGTGGCGGTGGCGCGGGCTTGTTGCAGTTGGGCTTCAAGTTGGCGTACCTGAGCCTGGAACGGGCGCGGATCGATCTGGAACAGCAGGTCGCCTTTCTTGACCTGGGCACCTTCGGTGAAGGCTACCTGGTCGATCTGGCCGGAAACGCGCGGGCGTACCTCGACGGTTTCGGGGGCTTCGAGGCGGCCGGTGAACTCGTCCCATTCGTTGATGGGCTGCTCCAGCACCTTGGCCACCGTGACTTTCGGCGCACCGGGCGCTTGCGGGGCCTCCGGGGTACGACCACAGGCACTCATCACCACCAGTGCCAGGGCAGCAAGGGGATAGCGCAAGGGTTTGAGTGAGTGTTCCATGGATAGATCCGCCAATGTATTGAGAGTGGGCGGATTCTGCGATTTGTAACTATTAACAACGAATCGAATGGGGCGAAGGTAACTATCATTCGGAATGATATGAACACCATCTCGGGTCAAGCCCGCTCCTACACGGACCGCGATGATCCTTGTGGGAGCGGGCTTGACCCGCGATGCAGGCAGCGCCGATTCGAGATGGGCTCAGGCCTGAGCCTTCTCCTCCTGCCCCTGACGCAACCGCGTGCTGATCAGCGCCGCCAGCACCAGCAGGCCGGCGATCACCCACAGCCCGTTGCGCGTGCTGCCGGTGGTCTGCTCGATCAGCCCCATCACCGACGGCCCGACGAACCCGCCGAACAGCCCGCACATGGTCACGAACGCCAGCCCCGCCGCCAGTGCACTGCCGCTCAGGCGGCTGGACGGGAACACGAAGATGATCGACTGCACCACGAACAGCATCAGCGCCGTCAGCGAAAAGCCCACCAGCCCGATGAACGAGTTGGAGAACGAGGCAATCACCAGCCCCGCCGCCATGGTCAGCAAGCCGAAGAACATGATCATCCGGCAGCGGGTGGGGGTGGTGGCCAGGCGCGGGAAGGTCGCGGCGCCAATGGCGGCGGCAATCCACGGTACCGAGGTCAGCAGGCCGATCTGGAACGGCGACAGGTTGCCATAGGTGCCGATGATGCCCGGCAGAAAGAAGATCACCGTGTAGATGGTGATCTGGTGCACGAAGTACACCGCGATCGCCAGCCAGATCTGCTTGTCGCGAAACATCTGGCTCAGGCGGGTCTGTGGCGGCGCGGCGGCTTTTTCGGCGCTCAGGCGCTGCTCGATGTCGCGCTTGTCGGCCTCCGACAGCCATTTGGCCGAGGCCGGCCCGTCAGGCAGTTTCTTCCACACCACATACGCCAGCGCCACTGCCGGCAGGCCTTCGATCACGAACAGCCACTGCCAGCCATGCCAGCCCAGCAAACCGTCCATCTGCAGCAACGCACCGCCCAGCGGCCCGCTGAGGATGTTGGCCAGGCACACGCCCAGCAAAAAGTAACCGGTGGCACGTGCCCGCTGTTCGCGGTCGAACCAGTAGGTCAGGTACAGCATCACCCCCGGGAACAGCCCGGCCTCGGCCACGCCCAGCAGCAGGCGCATGATGTAGAACGAGGTCTCGCCCTGCACGAACGCCATGCCCGCCGACAGCAGGCCCCAGGTGATCATGATGCGGGTGATCCAGAAACGTGCGCCCACCCGGTGCATGATCAGGTTGCTTGGCACCTCGGCCAGCGCGTAGGTCAGAAAGAACAGCCCGGCGCCCAGGCCGTAGGCAGCGGCCGACAGCCCCAGGTCGATGCCCATGCTGGCCTTGGCCAGGGCAATGTTGGTGCGGTCCAGAAAGCTCATCACGTAGACGATGACCAGCAGCGGCAGCAGTTTGCGCAGCAGCAGGCTGTTCAGGCGTTGTTCGGCAGGCACGGCGGGCGCGGCCGCCGCTGTCGCGGTATTGAGGATTGTCATTATTGTTAACCCCGGTATTGATGGTGCGGCCCGCCGACGCGCAGGGCGCGGCGGCGGGCTTGGGTGTCGATCAGGTGCGGGCGATGTCCAGCCACACCGGGCCGTTCGGGTACTGGTAGCGCTCCAGGGTGTCGGCGTGCATCTCGATGCTGTAGCCGGGGCGCAGCGGTGGCATGTAGCGGCCGCGGCGGATCACCACCGGGTCGATGAAGTGCTCGTGCAGGTGGTCGACGTATTCCAGCACGCGGTTGTGCAGCGAGGCCGAAACGCCGATGTAGTCGAACAGCGCGATATTCTGCACGTATTCGCACAAACCCACACCCCCGCCATGCGGGCACACCGGCACGTCGTACTTGGCCGCCATCAGCAGCACGATCAGCACCTCGTTCAGCCCGCCCAGGCGCGCCGCGTCGAGCTGGCAGAAGTCCAGCGCACCGGCCTGGAACATCTGCTTGAACATCACCCGGTTATGGCAGTGCTCGCCGGTGGCCACGCCGATCGGCGCGATGCGCTGGCGAATGGTGGCATGGCCGAGGATGTCGTCGGGGCTGGTCGGCTCCTCGATCCACAGCGGTGCGAAGGCGGCCAGGCGGCGCATGTTCTCGATCGATTCGTCCACGCCCCACACCTGGTTGGCGTCCATCATCAGGGTGCGTTCCCAGCCCAGCTCGTCACGCAGGATGCCGGCGCGGCGAATGTCGTCTTCCAGGTTGGCGCCGATCTTCTGCTTCACGTGGGTCCAGCCATCGGCCACGGCCTCGCGGGTGAGCTGGCGCATCTTCTCTTCGCTGTAGCCCAGCCAGCCCGGTGCGGTGGTGTAGCCCGGGTAGCCTTCGCGCAGCATCTGCGCCTCGCGCTCGGCCTTGCCCGGCGCATTGCGGCGCAGCAGGGCGATGGCTTCCTCGGGGGTGATCACGTCGGTGACGTAGCTGAAGTCCAGGCAGCGCACCAGCTGCTCGGGGCTCATGTCGGCCAGCAGCTTCCACACCGGTTTTTCTTCGTGCTTGGCCCACAGGTCCCACACGGCATTGATGATGGCGGCGGTGGCGAGGTGGATCACGCCTTTTTCCGGGCCCAGCCAGCGCAGCTGGCTGTCGCCGACGGTGAAGTTGTGCCAGAAGGCGCCCATGTCGGCGGTGATCTCTTCCAGGGTCAGGCCCACCACCATCGGTGCCAGCGACTGGATCGCGGCCACGCAGATCTCGTTGCCGCGGCCGATGGTGAAGGTCAGGCCGTGGCCTTCCAGGGGGCTGTCGGTGTGCAGCACCACGTAGGACGCCGAATAGTCCGGTGCGCTGTTCATCGCGTCGGAGCCGTCGAGCGACAGCGAGGTAGGGAAACGGATATCGCGAACGCTCAGGTGGGTAATTCGAATGCTCATGGCGGGCTCTTGTTCTCGGTGACCACTTGGAGTCCCGACTGTAGGTTGCCGAGCGATACGTGCATAATCGCGGTTTCCTAACCAGGGATACCGAATTCGATATGTCTGCGAGCCCTGAAGCCGATCCGCTGCTGCCACGCAGCCTCGGCGCGCTGAAAATTTCCAGCCGCCAGATCACCTTGCTCAACGCCCTGGGCGAGTTCGGCAACCTGCGCCGCGCCGCAGCGGCCATGCACACCACCCAACCGGCGGCGAGCCTGCTGTTGCAGCAGTTGGAGGAGCGCCTGGGCGTACGCCTGTTCGAGCGCCTGCCCCGGGGCATGCAGCCCACCCTGTATGGCGAGGTGATGATCCGCTATGCCCAGGGCGCGCTGCACGAGTTCGAGCACGCCCAGGCGCAGATCGCCGAACTGGCCCGCGGTGCCATGGGCCTGGTGCGGGTGGGCACGGTGATGGGCCCGGTGCCGCGCCTGCTGACCGGCGCGGTGCTGGCCTACAAGCGCGACCATCCCAAGGTGCGCATCAGCATCGAGGTGGGCACCAGCGACACCTTGCTGCCGGCGCTGCTGCGCGGCGACTTCGACGTGGTGCTCGGGCGCCTGCCCGACCAGGGTGACAGCCAGGACCTGGACATCGAGCTGTTCGACATCGGCGAGCAGATGCGCGTGATCGCCAGGGCAGGGCACCCGCTGGCCGGCGCCGCGGCGCTGCAACTGGCCGACCTGGTGAGCCTCACCTGGATCCTGCACCCGCTCGGCAGCCCCATGCGCCGGCGCGTGGAAAGCGCGCTGCAGGCCGGCGGCATGGTGCAGTCGCTGGACATCGTCGAGACCGCCTCGATCCTGGCCACCACCGCCATGCTCGAAGCCTCCGACATGATCGCGGTGGTGCCCAACGACGTGGCCGAGCATTATGCGCGCTATGGCATGGTCGCCATCCTGCCGGTGGAGCTGCCCATCAGCATGGTCAACCTGGGCCTGCTGACCCTGCGTTCGCGCCCACGCTCGGTGGCGCTGAACACCCTGCTGCATTACCTGCGGGCGCAATGACATGACCTGCGCCGCCACCTTCAGGAGGCACTGAGCCGATGCCCTCGGACATTACCCATTCCAGCTTCTGCAACTGGGTGCGCTTCAAGCACCTGGTGCTGATCGACACCCTGGCGCGCACGCGCAACATGCACGCCACTGCCTCGCGCATGAACCTCAGCCAGCCGGCCCTGAGCAAGATGCTGCGCGACCTCGAGGAGCAGTTCGGCTTTGCCCTGTTCGAGCGCCTGCCGCGCAGCATGCCGCCCACCGAGCTGGGCGAGTACGTGGTGCGCTATGCGCAGAACGCGCTGGCCGACTCGCACACCTTCGTCGACCAGGTCAATCGCCTGCGCAAGGGCGGCCACGGCTTCATCAAGGTGGGCGGCATCTTCGCCGCCACCTCGGTGGTGCTGCCCCAGGCCATTGCCGCGATCAAGGCGCGCAGCCCGCTGCTGTCGATAGAAGTGGTGGAGCAGTCCAGCGACTACCTGCTGGCGATGCTCGAACAGAACAAGCTCGACCTGATGATCGGGCGCTTCACCGAACCGCGTTTCGCCCAGTTGTTCGACTTCCAGGCACTGGAGCCCGAGCCCTTCTGCCTGGTGGTCAACAGCAGCCACCCGCTCAACCAGCTCGAGATCACGCCGCTGGAGGCCCTGGGCGACTGGCCGTGGGTGCTGTACCCGGTCGGCACGCCGATCCGCGACCGCCTGGAGCGGGCGTTTCGCGCTGCCAACATCGCCACCCCCGCCGACAGCGTGGATACCATCTCGATGCCGATGTTCCTGCAACTGCTGCAGTCGGGGCCGATGATCGCCATGCTGCCGCGCTCGATGGTGGCGGCGCAGCTGGCCAGCGGTCAGTTTCGCGAGCTGCAGACCCCGCTGCACCTGGCACCGCTGGAGTACGGCATCATCACCCGCAAGGACCAGCCGCTGACCGGCTCGGCGCAGGTGTTCGCCGATATCCTGCTGGACTTCGCCCGCCAGCGCCGTCAGGCCGAGGGTCATAAAACGATCTATAAATGAAACGAGAATTCGCACTTCGATAACCCAGGGTTATCGCTTGATCGGATCATCTCATTGGGAATACGCCGGCCGGCTCCTTACAGTTGGTGCAGATTCGCCCGCACAAGACGGGCGTGATGCCATAACAAGAAGCTTGCCGTAGCGCCCTGAGAGGTCCCATGCACCTGATTGCCAGAACCCGCAGCAGCGAAGACCCTGCGGTCATCCGCCTCAACCCGCTGGACAACGTGCTGATTGCCCGCCAGGTGCTGCCCGAGGGCCTGCACCTGGACGCCGAGGCGGTCACCGTGCGCCAGTCGATCCCTTCGGGGCACAAGGTGGCCAGCCAGCGCGTGGAGCAGGGCGAGGCGCTGCGCCGCTATGGCCAGATCATCGGCTTTGCCTCGCAGCCCATCGAGGCCGGCGAACACGTGCATGTGCACAACGTGGAGATGGGCGACTTCGCCCGTGACTACGCCTTTGGCGAAGACGCCCACAGCGTGCCGGCCAGGGAAGCCTTCTTCGAAGGCATCGTGCGTGCCGACGGGCGGGTGGCCACCCGCAACTACGTGGGCATCCTGACCTCGGTGAACTGCTCGGCGACCGTTGCCCGTGCCGTGGCCGACCATTTTCGCCGCGATATCCACCCCGAGGCGCTGGCCGACTACCCCAACGTCGATGGCGTGGTGGCCCTGACCCACGGTGCCGGTTGCGCGGTCGACCCCAGCGGCGAAGCCCTGGGCCTGCTGCGCCGCACCCTGGGCGGCTATGCCGTGCACCCCAACTTCGCCGCCGTGCTGATCATCGGCCTGGGCTGCGAGACCAACCAGATCGAAAGCCTGATGCAGACCCAGGGGCTGACCGCCGGCGCCCAGTTGCGCGCGTTCACCATCCAGGGCATTGGCGGCACCTCCAAGACCATCGCCGCCGGTATCGAGCAGGTCAAGGCGCTGCTGGCCGACGCCAACCAGGTGCGCCGCGAGCCGGTCAGCGCCCGGCACCTGATCGTGGGCCTGCAATGCGGCGGTTCCGACGGCTATTCGGGCATCACCGCCAACCCCGCGCTGGGCAATGCGGTAGACCGCCTGGTGGCCGCGGGCGGCACCGCGATCCTGTCCGAAACCCCGGAAATCTACGGCGCCGAGCACCTGCTGACGCGCCGAGCGGTCAGCCGCGAAGTGGGCGAGAAGCTGATCGCGCGCATCCACTGGTGGGAAGACTACTGCCAGCGCATGAACGCCGAGCTCAACAACAACCCCTCGGCCGGCAACAAGGCCGGCGGCCTCACCACCATTCTCGAAAAATCCCTGGGCGCCGTGGCCAAGGCCGGCTCCAGCAACCTGGTGGACGTGTACCAGTACGCCGAGGCCGTGCGCGCCAAGGGGCTGGTGTTCATGGACACCCCCGGCTACGACCCGGTGTCGGCCACCGGCCAGGTCGCCGGCGGCGCCAACCTGATCGCCTTCACCACCGGTCGCGGTTCGGCCTACGGCTGCGCCCCGGCGCCGTCGATCAAGCTGGCCACCAACAACCGGGTGTTCGAGCACCAGGAAGAAGACATGGACGTGAACTGCGGCGGCATTGCCGACGGTTCCACCAGCATTGAAGAACGCGGCGCCTACATCTTCGAACAGATGCTGCGCATCGCATCGGGCCAGCGCAGCAAGAGCGAGCAACACGGCTACGGGCAGAACGAGTTCGTGCCGTGGCAGATCGGCGCCGTGACCTGATTGACCTTTCCGCACCCTTACAGAGGCGAAATGCACATGAGCTTTTCCGGACACAACTTCATCGCGGGCCAGCGCAGCGCCCTGGGCGACACCCTGGTCTACAGCGTCGACGCCCACACCGGCGAACGCCTGCCGGGCGGTTTCCACCAGGCCACCCTGGGCGAAGTCGACAGCGCCGTTGCCGGTGCCAGCGCGGCCTTCCCGGTGTTTCGCAGCCTGCCGGCCGTGCGCCGGGCCGAATTTCTCGACGCCATTGCCGATGAACTCGACGCCCTGGGCGAGGACTTCGTGGCGCTGACCTGCCGCGAAACCGCGCTGCCAAGCGCACGCATCCAGGGGGAGCGCGGTCGCACCAGCGGCCAGATGCGCCTGTTCGCCAAGGTGCTGCGCCGTGGCGACTTCTACGGTGCGCGCATCGACCAGGCGCTGCCCGAGCGCACGCCGCTGCCACGTCCGGACCTGCGCCAGTACCGCATCGGCGTGGGCCCGGTGGCGGTGTTCGGCGCCAGCAACTTCCCGCTGGCATTCTCCACCGCTGGCGGCGACACCGCCGCAGCGCTGGCAGCCGGTTGCCCGGTGGTGTTCAAGGCCCACAGTGGCCACATGGCCACTGCCGAGCGCGTGGCTGAAGCGCTGCTGCGTGCGGCCGACAAAACCGGCATGCCGGCCGGCGTGTTCAACATGATCTTCGGTGGCGGTGTGGGCGAGGCGCTGGTCAAGCACCCCGGCATCCAGGCCGTGGGCTTCACCGGTTCGCTCAAGGGCGGCCGTGCCCTGTGCGACATGGCGGCGGCGCGGCCGCAGCCGATCCCGGTATTTGCCGAGATGTCGAGCATCAACCCGGTACTGGCGCTGCCGCAGGCACTGGCCAGCCGTGGTGCGCAGATGGCCAGGGAACTGGCCGCCTCGGTGGTGCAGGGCTGTGGCCAGTTCTGTACCAACCCGGGCCTGGTGCTGGGCATCCGCTCGCCGGCCTTCACCACCTTCATCGAGCAACTGGGCGGCCACCTGGCCGAACAGGCGCCGCAGACCATGCTCAACGCCGGCACCCTGGCCAGCTATGGCAAGGGCCTGCAGGCACTGCTGGCGCACCCCGGCATCCAGCACCTGAGCGGCCAGGCACAAGCCGGCAACCAGGCCCAGCCGCAGCTGTTCGGCGCCGATGTCAGCCTGCTGCTGGAACACGACGAACTGCTGCAGGAAGAGGTGTTCGGCCCCTGCACCATCGTGATCCAGGTGGCCGACGACGCCGAGCTGCTGCGCGCCGTCAGCGCCCTGCGGGGCCAGCTCACCGCCACGCTGCTGGCCGACGGTGACGACCTGCCGGCCTTCGCCCAGCTGTTCGGCGTGCTCGAAGACAAGGTCGGCCGCGTGCTGGTCAACGGCTACCCCACCGGTGTGGAGGTGTGTGACGCGATGGTGCACGGCGGCCCGTACCCGGCCACCTCCGATGCCCGCGGCACCTCGGTCGGCACCCTGGCCATCGACCGTTTCCTGCGCCCGGTGTGCTACCAGAACGTGCCCGACGCGCTGCTGCCGGACGCCCTCAAGGACGCCAACCCGCTGGGTATCCAGCGCCTGGTCGATGGCCAGTACAGCCGCCAGGGCCTGAGCGATGTCTGAAGCCCGGCGCTACGACACGGCCACGCTGACCCGGTTCGTCGAACAGTTGTTCGAGGGTGCCGGGGCCGACGCCGAGGTGGCCCGGGTGGTGACCCGCGTGCTGCTCGAGGGCGAGCTGCTGGGGCACCGCACCCACGGCCTGAACCTGGTCAGCCGCTATGTCGGTGGCGTACAGCGCGGTGAGGTCAAGGCACGTGCCGCCGACCTCGAACACCTGCAGGGCAGCGGCATCGCCACGCTGTTCGACGGCCACTACGTGCTGGGCCCGTACTGCGTGGAGCGTGCCCTGGCATGCGCCGCGCAGGGTGCCCAGGCGCAGGGTATCGGTATCTCGGTGGTGCGCCGTGCCTCGCACATCGGCTGCCTGGCGGCCTACCTCAAGCCCTACACCGACCGTGGCCTGGTGGCCCTGCTGTATTCCTCCGACCCGTCGGTGGGGCTGGTGTGCGCCCAGGGCGGCATCGACCCGATCTACACCCCCAACCCGATTGCCGCGGGTATTCCGACCCAGGGCGAGCCGATCCTGCTGGATGTGAGCATGTCCAGCGTCACCCTGGGCCTGGTGGGCCAGTGCCGCGATGCCGGCACCACCTTGCCTCACGCCGTGCTGATGAGTAACGACGGCACGCCGAGCAACGACCCGCGCGACTTCTTCACCACGCCCCAGGGCAGCCTGCTGCCATTGGGCGGGCAGGCCTTCGGGCACAAGGGCTTTGCCCTGGCCCTGCTGGTCGAGGCGCTGACCTCGGGCCTGGCCGGGCACGGGCGCAAGGACGCGCCGCAGCAGTGGGGCGCCTCGGCCACCGCAGTGGTAATCGACCCGCGCTTCTTCGGCGGGCTTGAGGCCTTTACCGCCGAGAGCAGCTTCCTTGGCCAGTTGGTGCTGGCCAGCCGTCCGCTCGACCCGCAGCGCCCGGTGCGCCTGCCGGGCCAGGCCGGGCTGAAACTGCGCGAGCAGGCGTTGCGCGAAGGCCTGGGCCTGTCGCCGGCGGTGCTCGATGCGCTGAACCAGACCGCTGCGCAGTTGCAACTTGCGCCGCTTTCGCAATGACCGACCACCACAACAAGAGTGCACACATGACCAACCATAACCAGGCGCACGCGCCTCTCGCACTGAGCAACGATCTCGCCGTGTTCGCCACCGGCAGCTGGGTAGGGCGGGTGTGGCTGCCCGAGCAGGGCCCGGCCGTGGTGCTGGTCAGGGCCGGCGCGGTGCATGACATCAGTGCCCATGTGGCCACCGTCTCGGCCCTGCTCGAACAACCCGACCCGGCCGCCTACCTGCGCGCACTGCCGCTGGGCGAGGCGTTGATCGAGCTGCCCGCGCTGCTGGCCAACAGCGACCCGCAGCAGCGCGATGCGCGCCTGCCATGGTTGCTGGCCCCCATCGACCTGCAGGCGGTCAAGGCCGCCGGCGTGACCTTCGCCGCCAGCCTGCTGGAGCGTGTGGTCGAAGAGCAGGCCAAGGGCGACCCGGCCAAGGCCGACGCGATTCGCGACACCCTGGTCAGCCGTATCGGCGCCGACCTGTCGCGTATCGTGCCCGGCTCGGCCCAGGCCGAAGAACTGCGCGTGCTGCTGGTGGAGCAGGGCATGTGGTCGCAGTACCTGGAAGTGGGCATCGGCCCGGACGCCGAAGTGTTCACCAAGGCCCAGCCGTTGTCGGCGGTCGGCCACGGCGCCGATATCGGCCTGCACCCCAAGTCCAGCTGGAACAACCCCGAGCCCGAGGTGGTGCTGGCGGTGTCGAGCAACGGCACCATCCACGGCGCCATGCTGGGCAACGACGTGAACCTGCGCGACTTCGAAGGGCGCAGCGCGCTGCTGCTGTCCAAGGCCAAGGACAACAACGCCTCGACCTCCCTCGGCCCGCTGCTGCGCCTGTTCGACGAGACCTTCAGCCTGGAGGACGTGCGCGCCGCCGAAGTCGACCTGCGCGTCGAAGGCCGGGATGGCTTCGTGCTGCAGGGGCGCAGCTCGATGCGCCAGATCAGCCGCGACCCGGTCGACCTGGTGCAGCAGACCCTCAACGAGAACCACCAGTACCCCGACGGCCTGGTGCTGTTTCTGGGTACCCTGTTCGCGCCCAAGCAGGACCGTGACCAGACCGGCAGCGGTTTCACCCACAAGCTGGGCGATGTGGTCACCATCAGCAACCCGCTGCTGGGCAGCCTGTGCAACCGCGTGACCACCAGCGACCAGGCGCCACAATGGGCATTCGGCCTGCGTGCGCTGATCGAAAGCCTGAGCCGTCGTGGCTTGCTGGAGGTGGCAGTGACTGCACGCCAGCCCTGAGCGGGCGTGCGTATTCCAGGGATGACGTGTGGATGAAGGATCGCCTCGGCGTTTGACGCTGCAACAACAATAATAAAGGCCATCAGATGAACGCACTGAAGAAGTACCAACGCATCACCGTCGTGTTTCTGCTGTTGATCGGCATCGTCAACTACCTGGACCGCAGCGCGCTGTCGATTGCCAACACCTCGATCCAGCGCGACATGCTCATCAGCCCTTCGCAGATGGGCATCCTGCTGTCGGCCTTCTCCGTGGCCTATGCCTTTGCGCAGTTGCCACTGGGCCTGATCATCGACCGCCTGGGCAGCAAGATCGCCCTGGGCGCCTCGTTGCTGGCCTGGTCGGTGGCGCAGTCGCTGTGCGGGCTGGTCAACAGCTTTGGCGGCTTCATGGGCCTGCGGGTGCTGCTGGGGATCGGCGAGGCGCCGATGTTCCCCTCGGCGGCCAAGGCGCTGTCGGAATGGTTCGACGCCAACGAGCGGGGCACGCCGACCGGCATCGTGTGGTCGTCGACCTGCCTGGGGCCGTGCCTGGCGCCACCGTTGCTGACGCTGTTCATGGTCAACTTCGGCTGGCGCGGGATGTTCATCATCACCGGCGTGATCGGTATCGTGCTGGCGCTGTGCTGGTTGACGTTCTACAAGAGCAAGGCCAGGTACCTGGCCGAACTGGCGGCGCAGGGCCAGGCGCTGCCAAGCGAGCAGCCGGCGCCGCGCGCTGACGCGGTGCAGGCGCCCAAGGCGTCGTACTTTGCCGGCTGGCTCGACCTGTTCAAGCATCGCAGCACCTGGGGCGCGGTGCTGGGCTTCATGGGCGTGATCTACATGCTGTGGCTGCACCTGACCTGGCTGCCGGGCTACTTCGAGCGCGAGCACGGGCTGAACCTGTACGACACCGCGTGGGTGGTATCGCTGGCCTATGGTTTCGGCGCGGTGGGCACCATCGTGGCGGGGCGGTTCTGCGACCTGCTGGTACGGCGTGGCATGAGCGTGCTGGCCAGCCGCAAGTTCAGCGTGATCACCGGGCTGGTGCTGGCGGCGCTGTTCACCTTGCCGCTGTCGTATGTGAGCGGGTTGACCGGGTGCGTGATACTGCTGTGCCTGGCGCTGTTCAGCATCAACATGGCCAGTGCCACGGCGTGGATGATCGTCAACACCATCGTCGACAGCCCGCGGGTGGCCTCGTTTGGTTCGATCCAGAACTTTGGCGGCTACATTGCAGGGTCCGTGGCGCCGATCGTGACCGGGTTCAGCATCCAGTATTCGGGCTCGTTCAATACCGCGTTCATGATCAGTGCGGTGGTGGCGCTGTGCTCGGCGCTGGCGTACTTCCTGTTGCTCAAGGCGCCGATCGGCGGGGCGGATGAGCCGGCGGGGCAGATGGCCGGGGCTACCCAGTAGGACAGGTGGCGAGCGCTTCGCGCTCGTTCGCTGGCGTGCCAGCGAAGAGGCCGGTGGTCTTCGCTCCTCTGCCATTCATCCACCCAATCGCACCCTGGCGCACGCGCGCCCTCAAACCCCCTGAATGGCCCGTGACACGGGCCCGCATTCAACCGGATCGAGGGTGAGCACCATGCCCCAGGGAAGCAAAGCCAAGTACACCGCCGAGCAGAAACGCAAGGCGCAGCACATCGAAGAAAGCTACGAGCAAAAAGGCACGCCCAAAGCCGCGGCCGAGGCGCGTGCCTGGGCCACGGTGAACAAGCAGTCTGGCGGGGGCGAGAAAAAGGGCGGCTCAGGTCGCAGCACCCCGGCCGGCGAAAAGCACGCCGCTGCCTCCGACTCGGCCAAACGCGCCGCCAGCACCCGCGCCGGCCACGCGCGCACCTCCACCACCTCGTTGGCCAGCCAGACCAAGCAAAGCCTGCTCAAGGAGGCGCGCAGCAAGGACATCAAGGGGCGCTCGAGCATGACCAAGGCGCAGCTGATCGAAGCGCTGCACGCCCACCACTGAACCCGCCCGACGCTGACCGGCGAGGCTGCCGGCCAGCGTCACGGGCTCAGGCCACCACGCCGTCGTCGACGATGGCCATCGGCAACTCGATGCTGCTGTCGCCAGGCGTGAGGATGACCTTGCGGCACTCCTGCTCCTTCTTGTCGAAGATCCTGTAGCCCTCGGCCGCCTGCTCCAGCGACAGGCGGTGGGTGATGATGGTTTCCGGCGTGAGCGCGCCGGTTTCGATGTAGCCCAGCAGTTCCGGCAGGTAGCGCTGCACGTGGGTCTGGCCCATGCGAAAGGTCAGGCCCTTGTCGAACGCATCGCCGAACAGGAAGCCGTGGATGAACCCCGAATACACCCCCGGCACACTGACCACACCGCCGCGCCGGGCTGCCGCGATGCACTGGCGCAAGGCCTTGCCGCTGCTGCCCTCGAGCTTGAGCGCGGCCAGCACGGTTTCGGTGGTGCTGCCCTTGGCCTCGAAGCCCACCGCATCGACCACACCATCCACCCCGCGCATGCCCGGGGTCTGGCGGATGATGGTATCGGCCGGGTCGTCGTCATCGTCGAAATTGATCGGGATCACGCCATACGCCTGCTGCGCATAGGCCAGCCGGTAGGGGTGGTGGTCGACCATGAAGATGCGTTCGGCGCCGAGCATCCGCGCCACCGCCGCGCACAGCAGCCCGACCGGCCCCGCGCCGTAGATGGCGAGGCTCGAACCCTGGCCGATCTCGGTGTTCTTCACCGCCTGGAAGGCCGTGGGCAGGATGTCGGACAGAAACAGCACCTTCTCGTCGCTCAGCGTGCCGGGCACGCGGAACGGCCCGGTGTTGGCCTTGGGTACGCGCACGTACTCGGCCTGGCCGCCGGGTACGCCACCGTACAGGTGGCTGTAGCCGAACAGCGCTGCGCCAGAGGGGATGAGCTTCTTGTTGAGGATCGCCCCGCGCCCGGTATTGGTGGTCTCGCACGCGGCGAACAGGTCCTGCTGGCAGAAGAAACAGCTGCCGCAGGCAATCACGAACGGGATCACCACGCGATCGCCCGGCTGCACCGCGGTCACCCCGGTGCCGACTTCCTCGACCACGCCCATGAACTCGTGACCGAAGATATCGCCGTCTTCGACCGCCGGGATCTTGCCGCGGTACAGGTGCAGGTCCGAGCCGCAGATGGCGGTGGCGGTCACCCGCAGGATCAGGTCGTCGGGTTCTTCCAGGATGGGGTCGGTAACGGTATCGACCCTGACGTCGTGGGCGCCGTGGTAGGTGAGTGCTCTCATGGTCTCTCCAGCTTCGCGTAGGTAGGTGCAACACAGAGGGGCGCGCCCCGGCGCACAGGGCGCCGGGGCGACACTCAGGGCCTGAAGCCCAGGCCGTCGGAC
>NZ_JASCPN010000081.1:0-19795 GCF_029960155.1 Pseudomonas sp. PS01300
ATTGAGCGCCAGTCTCGGCTGGCACGGCCGGCGCCTAGGGGGCTGGGGGATGCCCGTAGGCGCCGGCCTTGCCGGCGAAGGGGTCAGTGCAGGTCGAAGGTATCGGCATCCAGGTTGGCCGGGAACCGCGTGCGGTATGCGGCAAGGTCCGCCGCACTCAGCACCACGGTGAACACGCCGTCGGCCTCGCCGGCACTGAGCAGGCTCTCGCCCTGGAAGTCCAGCACCTGGCTGTCGCCGCTGTAACCAAAGCCCTTGCCATCGGTGCCCACGCGGTTCACCGCCGCCACGTAGCACAGGTTCTCGATGCCCCGTGCCGGCAGCAGGCGGTTCCAGTGCAGGCGCCGCGCCGCCGGCCAGTTGGCGGTGTACAGCAGCAGGTCGGTGTCCTGTGCATCGCGGCTCCACACCGGGAAGCGCAGGTCGTAGCAGATCAGCGGGCGCACCCGCCACCCCTTGAGCTCGAACTGCACCTGGCGCTCGCCGGGGGTGTAGTGCTTGTGCTCGCCGGCCATGCGGAACAGGTGGCGCTTGTCGTAGAACAGGATCTCGCCGTCCGGGCGCGCCCACAGCAGGCGGTTGCGGTGGCTGCCGTCCTCGGCCTGGATGATCACGCTGCCGGTCACCACGGCATCGAGCTTCCTGGCCTGGCTCTTGAGCCATTTGTAGGTGGGGCCGTTTTCCGGCTCGGCCAGGCTTTCGGAGTCCATCGAAAAACCGGTGGTGAACATCTCCGGCAGGATGATCAGGTCCGCGCCGCGGGCCTGCTCCAGCAGCACCTCGAAATGCTCGTAGTTGGCCATGCGGTCCTGCCAGGCCAGGCTGGTCTGCACCAGCGCCACGGTCAGGTTGGGCAATGTACTCAGATCGCGCATAGTTTTTCCGCTGCCTGACGCAGCGTCTCCTCGCGTTTGGCGAAACACAGGCGCACCAGGCGCTGCTCGGGAATGGGTTGCTGGTAGAACACCGACACCGGAATGGTCGCCACGCCGTGTTCGCGGGTCAGCCATACCGACATCTGCACGTCGTCGAGGTCCGGGCGAATCGCCGAATAGTCCACCAGCTGGAAATACGTACCGGCCACCGGCTTGAACTGGAAGCGAGAGCCTTGCAGCAGGCCACAGAACAGGTCGCGCTTGGCCTGGTAGAACGCCGGCAGCTCTTCGACATGTTCCGGGTGCTCGGCCATGAAATCGGCCAGCGCCCACTGCAGCGGCGTCACGCCGCAGAAGTTGACGTACTGATGCACCTTGCGCAACTCGGCACTCAGGGCTGGCGGCGCGATCACATAGCCGGTCTTCCAGCCAGTCACGTGGTAGGTCTTGCCGAACGAACTGACCACGAAGGCCCGCGCGTACAGGGCCTCGTGGGCCAGCACGCTGGCGTGGCGCGCGCCGTCGTACACCAGGTGCTCGTACACCTCGTCGCTGAGCACATAGATGTCACGGTCGGCGATCAGCGCCGCCAGCTGGTCCAGCTCGGCACGGGTAATCAGCGCGCCGCTGGGGTTGTGCGGCGAGTTGATGACGATCATGCGGGTACGCGGGCTCAGCGCATCGCTGAGTTTCTGCCAGTCGATGGCAAAGCTGTCGGCGCCCAGTTGCACGTGCACGCAACGGCCACCGGCCAGTTCCACGGCGGGTTCGTAGCTGTCGTAGCAGGGGTCGAAGACGATGACTTCGTCGCCGGGGCGGATCACCGCGTGGATGGCGCAGAAGATCGCGGCCGTGGCGCCGGGGGTGATGGTCACCTCGTGGTCGGCATCGACCGTCACGCCATACTGGCGAGCGACCTTGGCCGCTACCTGCTGACGCAGGGCCGGCAGGCCGGTCATGGGGGAATACTGGTTGTGGCCGGCACTGATGTGCCGCCCTACCGCGTCCAGCAGCGCTTGCGGGCCGTTGAAATCGGGAAAGCCCTGGGACAGGTTCAGGGCGCCGGTTTGCACGGCGAGCTGGGACATGGTGGTAAAGATGGTGGTGCCGACGTTCGGCAACTTGCTGCTGATCATGGAGCCCTCTTTCCTGCGCGGTCAGGCTCCGAGCATAGCGGATTGGACCGCCAGGTTGTAGGAGCCAGCGTTGCTGGCGAAAGGGTAAGCGCGGTTCAGTTGATCCGCGCTGCCCATTTCGCCGGCAAGGCCGGCTCCCGCACCATCAGCGCTTGTCCTTGCGCTTCTTGGCCGACTTCTTGTGGTGCGACATCAGGCGGCGCTTCTTGTTGACCTGGCGGTCGGTCAGGGTGTTCTTGTTGCCTTCGTACGGGTTCTCGCCACCCTTGTACTCGATGCGAATCGGCGTACCGACCAGCTTGAGCACACGGCGGTAGGTGTTTTCCAGGTAGCGCGAGTAGGACTTGGGCACCTTCTCCACCTGGTTGCCGTGGATCACGATGATCGGCGGGTTGGCACCCCCCAGGTGGGCATAACGCAGCTTGATGCGACGGCTGTTGACCATCGGCGGCTGGTGCTCGCTGACCGCGTCTTCGAGGATCTGCGTCAGGCGGCTGGTCGGCCAGCGGGTGACCGCCGACTTGAACGAGTTCTGCACCGACTGGTACAGGTTGCCCACGCCAGTGCCGTGCAGTGCCGAAATGAAGTGAATGTCGGCGAAGTCGACGAAAAACAGCCGTCGTTCCAGCTCGGTCTTCACGTAGTCACGCTCGCCCGGCTGCATGCCGTCCCACTTGTTGAGCGCGATCACGATGGCGCGACCGGCTTCCAGGGCGAAGCCCAGCAGGTTCAGGTCGTGGTCCACCACGCCTTCGCGGGCATCCATGACGAAGATCACCACGTTGGCGTCCTTGATCGCCTGCAGGGTCTTGACCACCGAGAACTTTTCGACTTCCTCGTGGATCTTGCCGCGCTTGCGCACACCGGCGGTGTCGATCAGCGTGTACTTCTCGTCATTGCGCTCGAAGGGAATGTAGATGCTGTCGCGGGTAGTGCCGGGCTGGTCGTACACGATCACACGGTCTTCACCGAGCATGCGGTTGACCAGGGTCGACTTGCCGACGTTGGGGCGACCGATGATGGCGATCTTGATGCCATCCTTCTCGCTGGGGCCAGGAATGCGCACGGCTTCCTCGCCCTCGGCGACGTTCATGTCGATCTCTTCTTCTTCCTTGTCCCGCGGGAAGTCGCTGAGCACAGCCTCGAGCAGGTTGTTGACGCCACGGCCCTGGGCGCCGGCCACGCCGATGGCGTTGCCCATGCCCAGGGGTGCGAACTCGGCAATGGCGGTGTTCGGATCGATGTTGTCGATCTTGTTGGCCACCAGGAACGAGCGCTTGTTGCGCTTGCGCAGGTGCTCGGAAATCATCTGGTCGGCAGCGGTCAGACCGGCACGGGCATCGACCAGGAACAGCACCACATCGGCTTCTTCGATGGCCAGCAGCGACTGCTCGGCCATTTTTTCGTCCATGCCATGTTCGTCACCGGAGATACCACCGGTGTCGACCAGGATGTAGGAGCGCCCTTGCCAGCGCGCCTCGCCATATTGACGGTCACGGGTCAGGCCAGACAGGTCGCCAACGATGGCATCGCGGGTCCTGGTCAGGCGGTTGAACATTGTAGATTTGCCGACGTTCGGTCGGCCCACCAGGGCGATTACGGGAACCATGCGGCTCTCCACTGCTTGAATTCAAAAAATACAAAGGCCGCTGCAGTGCAGCGGCCGGAGTTCGGGCGGCGCCCCGAAGGCGCCGCAGCCCGAGGCCCGCAGGCCTCAAGCATAGACTCAGCGAATGGTCAGCGCCTCGAGTTTGCCGCTGTTGCCAAACACATAAATCATGTCACCTACCACCAGCGGGCGTGCACGCAGGCCATCGCTGTCGATGCGCTCGCGACCCACGAAGCGGCCGTCCACCTGGCTCAGCAGGTGCAGGTAACCTTCCAGGTCACCCACGGCCACGTAGCTGGAGAACACTTCCGGTGCCGACAGCTGGCGACGGGCCAGCGAGTCGTTGCTCCACAGCGCCGACGAAGAACGCTCGTCGATGCCTTCGACCGTACCGGACGCCAGGCTCACGTAGACGTTGCCAAAGCCCTGGGCCACACCGGCGTAGCTGGAGGCATCGCGCTGCCACAGCACGCGACCGCTTTCCAGCTCGAGGCCGGCGACACGCCCCTGGTAACTGGCCACGTACAGCACACCGCCCGACAGCAGCAGGCCGCCGTCGATATCCACCACGCGGTCCAGCTCGGAACGCCCTTGCGGAACGGCAACGCGTTGCTCCCAGACCGGCACGCCGTTCTGGGTGTCCAGCGCCACGACCTTGCCGGTCGAGAGGCCGGCCACGGCCAGGCGGTTGGTCACGATCGGCGCACCGGTACCGCGCAGGGTCAGTACAGCCGGGGTGCTTTCGTAGATCCAGCGGCGGTCGCCGGTGCTGGCATCCAGGCCGATCACGCGATCGTCCTGGGTCTGCACCACCACCACGTCGCCGTTGGTCGCCGGGGGCGCCAGTACTTCACTGGTGACCCGCGCACGCCACTTTTCTTCGCCGGTGCTGGCATCCATGGCGATCACTTCACCCTTGAGGGTGCCGAGCATGACCAGGCCGTAGCCGACACCCACCGCACCGGATACCGGCAGGTCGAGGTCTTTCTTCCAGATCACGTCGCCGTTCATGCGGTCCAGCGCCATCACCACGCCGGTCACATCGGCGGCGTAGATGCGGTCGTTCTCGATGGCCGGGACGAGCATGTTGAAGCTCTCGCCCTGGCCGTCACCGATCGAACGGCTCCACTGCTTCTTCAGTACCACCTCTTCGGTGAACTTGGTCAGCTCGGCCGGCGGCAGTTCCTTTTTGCTGTTGCTGCTGCAACCAACGGCCAGAAGGGCCACGGCCAGCACTGCTGCATGTTTCCAACCGATCACGTCACGCATCCCCTTTGGCAAGGTCGTCGAGCTTGAGTTGCAGGCCACCGATCGCGGCGTCATCCGACAGCGCGGCCTTGGCCTTCTGATACGCGGCGTGAGCATCATCGGCGCGACCCAGCTGTACCAGCAGGTCGCCCTTGAGTTCTTCACGGCTGGCCAGGAAGGCCTTGTCGGCATCGCCATCGAGCAGCTTCAGGGCGTCATCGACCTTGTTCTGCGCGGCCAGTACACGGGCCAGGCGCTGACGGGCAATTTCGCCCAGGGTGGCGTCGGCCGGCTTGTCGAGCACGCTTTTCAGTTCGCTGGCGGCGTCGTCGAGCTTGCCGCTCTCGACCGCGACCTTGGCCACGAACAGGCTGGCGTACTGCGCGTAGGCCGTGCCGCCGAACTCGCTCTTGAGCTTGCCCGACAGGTCCGCGACCTGGGCCATGTCCGGCTGGCCGGTCGGCGTCAGGGTGGTTTCAAGCAGGGCCTGATAAAGGTTCGAAGCACCTTGGGACTGGTTGCCCTGGTACTTCTGCCAGGTCTGCCAGCCCAACACTACCACCAGCGCCAACAGGCCACCGGTCAGCAGTGGTTTGCCGTTGCGCTGCCACCAATCCTTGAATGCGGCCAGTTGTTCATCATCGCTACTCGACACCCCAATACTCCTTTTCACCAAATCGGCTGTTGACCCGCTTCACGCCTGCGCGAGGGAAGCTTCCAGGTGCTCGGCCAGAGCATCCCAGGCAATGTTTTGTTGTTCGCCCTGACCACGCAGGGGTTTGAAACCTACCACTTGTTGCGCCAGTTCGTCGTCCCCCAGGATCAAGGCATACAGAGCGTTGCTCTTGTCGGCCTTCTTGAACTGGCTCTTGAAGCTGCCGCCACCGGCATTGACCTGCAGGCGCAAGCCCGGCAGGCGGTCACGCAGACGCTCGCTCAGGGCCAGCCCGGCGAGTTCGGCCTGTTCGCCAAAGGCGCACAGGTAGACGTCGATCTGACGCGAAATCGACTCGGGCACCTGGCCCAGGGTCTCGATCAGCAGCAGCAGACGCTCGATGCCCATGGCAAAACCCACGCCCGGGGTCGGCTTGCCGCCCATCTGCTCGACCAGGCCGTCGTAGCGGCCACCGGCACATACGGTGCCCTGGGAACCGAGCTTGTCGGTGACCCACTCGAACACGGTCTTGCTGTAGTAGTCCAGGCCACGCACCAGCTTGGTGTTGATCACGAACGGAATGCCGGCGGCGTCCAGACGAGCCTTGAGGCCCTCGAAGTGCACGCGCGATTCTTCGTCCAGGTAGTCTTCGAGCTTCGGTGCACCCACCAGCGCCGCCTGGGTGTTGGCGTCCTTGCTGTCGAGGATGCGCAGCGGGTTGGTCTTGAGGCGACGTTGGCTGTCTTCGTCCAGTTGCTCCAGGCGCGCCGAGAGGAACTCGACCAGCGCGTCACGGTAACGGCCGCGGGCTTCGCTGGTACCCAGGCTGTTGAGTTCGAGCTTGACCGCATCGCGGATGCCCAGCAGGCCCCACAGGCGCCAGGTGAGCACGATCAGCTCGGCGTCGATGTCCGGGCCATCGAGGTTGAACACCTCCAGGCCGATCTGGTGGAACTGGCGATAGCGGCCCTTCTGCGGGCGCTCGTGGCGGAACATCTGGCCGATGTACCAGAGCTTCTGCACCTGGCCACCACCGCTGATGCCGTGTTCGAGCACGGCGCGCACGCAGGCGGCGGTGCCTTCGGGGCGCAGGGTCAGGGAGTCGCCGTTGCGGTCGGCGAAGGTGTACATCTCTTTTTCGACGATGTCGGTCACTTCACCGATGGAACGCTTGAACAGCTCGGTCGGCTCGACGATCGGGGTGCGGATCTGGCGATAGCCGTAGGTGTCCAGCAGGCCGGCCACGGTGCTCTCGAAATAGCGCCACAGCGGGGTCTGCTCGGGCAGGATGTCGTTCATGCCACGAATGGCTTGCAGCGATTTGCTCACGGTAAATCCTTAACGAAATCGGTGTCGGTCAACCGCGGGCAATCACTGCCGCGTCGGCCTCGGCCTTCTCGGCCGCTTTCTGGCGGATGAGTTTTTCCAGCTCATCCACCAGGTTGTCATTGGTCAGCTTCTGCGCCGGCTTGCCATCGATGTAGATCAGGTTCGGCGTGCCGCCGGTGAGCCCCACGTGGGCTTCCTTGGCTTCGCCCGGGCCGTTGACCACACAGCCGATCACCGCCACGTCCAGCGGTACCAGCAGGTCTTCGAGGCGCCCTTCTAGCTCGTTCATGGTCTTGACCACATCGAAGTTCTGCCGCGAGCAGCTCGGGCAGGCGATGAAGTTGATGCCACGCGAACGCAGGTGCAGCGACTTGAGGATGTCGTAGCCGACCTTCACTTCCTCGACCGGGTCGGCGGCAAGCGAGATGCGGATAGTATCGCCAATCCCTTCGGCAAGCAGCATACCGAGGCCCACGGCCGATTTCACCGTGCCCGAGCGCAGGCCGCCGGCTTCGGTGATGCCCAGGTGCAGCGGCTGCACGATCTGCTTGGCCAGCAGGCGATAGGCCTCGACGGCCATGAACACGTCGGAGGCCTTCACGCTGACCTTGAAGTCCTGGAAGTCCAGGCGATCGAGGTGCTCCACGTGACGCATGGCCGACTCGACCAGGGCCGCCGGGGTGGGCTCGCCGTACTTCTTCTGCAGGTCCTTTTCCAGGGAGCCGGCGTTGACGCCGATGCGGATAGGGATGCCGCGATCACGCGCGGCATCCACCACCGCGCGCACGCGGTCTTCGCGGCCGATGTTGCCGGGGTTGATGCGCAGGCAGTCCACACCCAGCTCGGCCACGCGCAAGGCGATGCGGTAGTCGAAGTGGATATCGGCCACCAGCGGCACGCTGACCCGCTGCTTGATGCGGCCGAAGGCTTCGGCCGCGTCCATGTCCGGTACCGAGACGCGCACGATGTCGACGCCGGCATCCACCAGGCGGGTGATCTGTGCGACGGTGGCATCGACGTCGTTGGTGTCGGTGTTGGTCATGCTCTGGACGGCGATGGGTGCATCGCCGCCGACAGGCACATTACCTACCCAGATTTTGCGCGATTCGCGACGTTTGATCGGAGATTCGCCGTGCATGACTTATTGTCCCAACTTCAGGCGAGCAGTCTCGCCACTGGTGAACGGCGCCACGTCGACGGGGTGGCCGTTGAAACTGATCTGTGCGCCACGGGCAAAGCCCAGGCGTACCGCGAACGGCGGCTTGCCGGTCAGCTCGAGGGTCTCGCCCTTGCGCTTGGTGGCATTGACCAGCACCTTGCCGTTGCCGTCGGTGACCGAAGTCCAGCAATCGGCAACGAACTGCATGTGCAACGAGGCGCTGCCGGCAGCCGGTGCAGCCGCTGGCGCAGCGGGGGTGGCGGGGTTTGCAGGCGCAGGGGCGGCAGCCAAAGCCGGGGCGCTGGCCGCAGGGGCCGGCGCTACGGGAGCCGGGGCTACGGGTGCGGTAGGCGCAGCTGGCGCCGGGCTGCTGGCGGCCGGGGCCTGTGCGGCAGCCTCGTCGGTGGCAGGCTGGGCCTGCTCGGCCGGTGCGCTGGCAGCCGGCGCTTCCTGGCTTTCGGCCACGGCCTGGTCTTCAGGCTCGTCCAGCGGGTGGATCTGGGTGGTACCGTCGGCGCTCTCGACCTCGACGTGTTCCATGGCCAGGCTGGCCAGGTCCTTGCCGCGCAGGCTGGTCTGGTCCTGCCACCAGAAGAAGCCACCGCCGATCACCAGGATCAGCAGCAACAGGCTGACGATGCGCAGGATGTTGTGCGACAGGCGTACCGGCTCTTCGATACGCCCCAGCGCATGCACGTCGCTGCCCTGGGAATTGCTGCCGGTGGCCTGGTCGAAGGCCAGCACCAGTTCGGCCTGGTCCATCTCGAACAGCTTGGCGTAGGCACGGATATAGCCGCGGGCGAAGGTATGCCCTGGCAGCTTGTCGAACGCGCCGGTTTCAAGGTTGTTCAGGGAACTCACGGTCAGGTTGAGCTTGCGGGCCACTTCGGCCTGCGACAAGCCCTTGCTTTCACGGGCCTGACGCAAGGTCTCACCGGGATTCTGGCGAGTCGCTGCTGCTACTTCGGGATGCGCCGCTTTCATCATTGCTCCGACAGGTATTGCTGATATTCCGGCGTACCGGGATAAAGTCGTTGTAATTGCACGCCCAGTTCGGCGGCCTTGTCAGGTTCTTCGAATACAGTTGCCAGGCGCGAACCCAGCAGCAGGCTGCGGGGGCCGTGATCGCTCAGCTGGCTGAAACGATCGTAGTAGTCGCGCGCCGGCACATAATGCCTGTCTTCGTAAGACAACTCAGCCATTTCGAGCAACGCGCGCGGTTGCTGCTGGTTGAGCCGTAAAGCCTTTTGCAGGTGTTCACGCGCCTGCTCGCGCTGACCCAGCTTGATGGCGGTCAGGCCAAGGTTCTCGAAAACCCGGGAGCGTTCAGGATACAGGGTATCGGCCGCCGCTTGGCGAAACATCTGCTGCGCCTGGGCATAGCGCCCCTGTGCATACAGGAAACTGCCGAAATTGTTGCGAATACGGGGGGCGTCGGGGTTGGCAGCCAGGGCCTTGCGGTAATACCCCTCGGCCAGCGCCGGCTCGTCCTCGCGCTGGAACACCAGGGCCAGCGCGGCATTGGCTGCCGGGTCGCGAGCGTCCAGTTCAAGGGCCTTTTTCAGCGGCACCTTGGCGCGTTCGGTCAAACCTTGTTGCAAATAACCCAGGCCCAGTTGCACATAGGCCTGGCGTGCCTCTTCGCGCCCCTTGCCGCTTTGCAGCGGGTCGGAACTGCCGCTGCCGACGCAGCCGGCAAGCAGCGTCAGCAACAGGGTTGGCAGCGCGGCGCGCAGGCCCATGTCGGCCTCAGTTGCCCGCCGCGCCGGTTTGCGGCATATCGGCGTCGGCATTGAGCTGCCGTACCGCGATATAGCGCTCACTGCGGCGCGTGCGGTCCATCACCTGCCCCACCAGCTGACCACAGGCCGCGTCGATGTCCTCGCCACGGGTGGTGCGCACGGTAACGTTGTAGCCGGCCTGGTGCAGGTGGTCCTGGAAGCGGCGGATCGCGTTGTTGCTCGGACGCTCGTAGCCGGAGTGCGGGAACGGGTTGAACGGAATCAGGTTGATCTTGCACGGGATGTTCTTGAGCAGCTCGACCATCTCGACCGCGTGCTCGAGCTTGTCGTTGACGTCCTTGAGCAGGGTGTACTCGATGGTCAGCACACGCTTCTCGCCGAGTTCGGCCATGTAGCGCATGCACGACTCGAGCAGCATCTTGAGCGGGTACTTCTTGTTGATCGGTACCAGCTCATTGCGCAGGGCGTCGTTGGGTGCGTGCAGCGACAGCGCCAGGGACACGTCGATGTGCTTGGCCAGCTGGTCGATCATCGGCACCACGCCGGAGGTGGACAGGGTCACACGGCGCTTGGAAATGCCGTAGCCCAGGTCGTCCATCATCAGGTGCATGGCGGCGACCACGTTGTCGAAGTTGAGCAGCGGCTCACCCATGCCCATCATCACCACGTTGGTGATGGCGCGGTCGATGGTGGCTGGAATGCTGCCGAACGACTTGTTGGCAATCCACACCTGTCCGATCACTTCGGCGGCGGTGAGGTTGCTGTTGAATCCTTGCTTGCCGGTGGAGCAGAAACTGCAGTCCAGGGCGCAACCGGCCTGGGACGAGACACACAGGGTGCCACGCTTGCCCTGGGGGATGTACACGGTCTCGACGCAGCTGCCGGACGCCACGCGCACCACCCACTTGCGGGTGCCGTCGCTGGAGATGTCCTCGCTGACCACTTCGGGGCCGCGAATCTCGGCAACGGCCTTGAGCTTCTCGCGCAGGGCCTTGCCGACATTCGTCATGGCGTCGAAATCATCGACGCCAAAGTGGTGAATCCATTTCATTACCTGGCCGGCACGGAAACGCTTCTCCCCGATGGACTCGAAGAATTTTTCCATTTCCGGCTGGGTCAGGCCCAACAGGTTAGTTTTACCAGTCGATGTCGTCATGGATTCACCCTCACTCGTAAGCTGTCGCTTAGCGAGCGGTTACCTCGGTAGCTGCGAAGAAGTACGAGATTTCGCGAGCAGCAGCGGCTTCGGAGTCCGAACCGTGAACGGCGTTGGCGTCGATCGACTCGGCGAAGTCGGCACGGATGGTACCGGCAGCAGCTTCTTTAGGGTTGGTGGCGCCCATCAGCTCACGGTTCAGAGCGATGGCGTTTTCGCCTTCCAGAACCTGTACAACGACCGGGCCGGAGATCATGAAGGCAACCAGGTCACCGAAGAAGCCGCGCTCTTTGTGCTCGGCGTAGAAGCCTTCGGCTTCGGCTTTGGACAGTTGCTTGAGTTTCGAGGCAACGACGCGCAGGCCGGCTTTTTCGAAACGGGTGGTGATCTCGCCGATCACGTTCTTGGCAACGGCGTCAGGCTTGATGATGGAGAAAGTACGTTGAACAGCCATGGTGTAACTCCAGAAACAGTAAGTGAAGCGAAAAATTAAACCCGCGAATTATACGCGGGTTCCGGGGGATTGCCTAACCTGCCGAGTGCGCTCAGTCGGCTTCTTCGATCCAGGCGGCCTGAATGGCTTCAAGCACCTTCTCTCCGCCACGGTTCGGATCGTCGCTGAAGTCGGGCAGGGCCTGCACCCAGCGGCTCAGTTCGACGAAATTCACGTAGCGAGGATCGACTTGCGGCTTGCTTTCGGCAAGCTGAATTGCAATTTCAAGTACATCAACCCATTTCAGGCTCATGATGACTCCAACGGTCAGTGCGGCGCTTCGGCGGCGTGGTTGAGCGAGTATTTCGGGATCTCGACGGTCACGTCCTCGGTGCCGACCTTGGCCTGGCAGGTCAGGCGCGACGTGGGCTCCAGGCCCCAGGCGCGGTCGAGGTAGTCCTCTTCCAGCTCGTCGGCCTCGTTCAGCGAGTTGAAACCCTCGCGGATCACGCAGTGGCACGTGGTGCAGGCGCAGACGCCGCCGCAGGCGCTTTCGATCTCGATGTGGTTGTCATGGGCCACTTCAAGGATGGACTTGCCGGTTTCGGCCTCCACCACCATTCCGTCCGGACAGAACTTCTCGTGGGGCAGAAAAATCACCTGCGGCATCAGTTATTCCTCGATCTCATTCAGGTTGCGCCCGGCCAAAGCGGCTTTTACCGTCGAATCAAGGCGACGGGCGGCAAAGGCATCGGTCACTTGCGACAGACGCTTGGTCTGCTGCTCGATGGCGGCGCCATCGGTACCGTTCATCAAATCACGCAAGTCTTGCATCTGTTGTTCGATCGCCAGGCGCTCTTCGGCGTCCAGCAGGCGCTCGCCATCGGCGTCCAGCGCGCCCTGCACCGCTTCGAGCAGACGCTCGGCGTCGACCTGGTGCTCGCGCAGCTGGCGCGCCACCTTGTCGTAGCCGGCATGTTCGAAGGAGTCCTTGAGCATGCGAGTGATCTCGCCGTCGGTCAGGCCGTAGGACGGCTTGACCTGAATGCTCGATTCCACACCCGAGCCCAGCTCGCGCGCCGAAACGCTGAGCAGGCCGTCGGCGTCGACCTGGAAGGTGACGCGAATCTTCGCCGCACCGGCCACCATGGCCGGGATGCCGCGCAGTTCGAAGCGCGCCAGGGAGCGGCAGTCGCTGATCAGCTCACGCTCGCCCTGCAGCACGTGGATCATCATGGCCGACTGGCCATCCTTGTACGTGGTGAATTCCTGGGCACGGGCAACCGGGATGGTGGTGTTGCGCGGGATCACCTTCTCCATCAACCCGCCCATGGTTTCCAGCCCCAGGGACAGCGGAATCACGTCGAGCAGCAGCAGTTCGCCGCCGTCGCGCTTGTTGCCGGCCAGGGTATCGGCCTGGATCGCGGCGCCGATGGCCACCACCTGATCGGGGTCGATCTCGGTCAGCGGGGTACGCCCGAACAGCGCGCCCACCGCCTCGCGCACACGCGGCACGCGAGTGGAACCACCGACCATGACCACGGCTTCGACTTCATCCAGCTCGATGCCACAGTCGCGCACGGCGCGGCGACAGGCCTTGAGGCTGCGCGCCACCATCGGTTCGATCAGCGCGTCGAAGCCGGCACGGGTCAGCTCGCCCTGCCAGGCGCCATGGCTCACGGACACGACATCGCTGTTGGTCAACGCTTCCTTGGCCGCACAGGCAGCTTGCAGCAGTTGACGCTGGGTGCCGGGGTCAAGGTCGGCAGACAGGCCCGCCTGCTCGATGATCCAGCCGGCCACCGCATGGTCGAAGTCATCGCCGCCCAGGGCGCTGTCGCCGCCGGTGGCCATCACTTCGAACACACCGCCGGTCAGGCGCAGGATGGAAATGTCGAAGGTGCCGCCGCCCAGGTCATAGATGGCCACCACGCCTTCGGCGTTCTGGTCCAGGCCATAGGCCACAGCCGCAGCGGTCGGTTCGTTGAGCAGGCGCAGCACGTTCAGCCCGGCCAGGCGCGCAGCGTCCTTGGTGGCCTGGCGCTGAGCGTCGTCGAAGTACGCCGGCACGGTGATCACCGCGCCGACCAGCTCGCCACCCAGGGTGGCTTCGGCGCGCTGGCGCAGCACCTTGAGGATGTCGGCCGAGACTTCCACCGGGCTTTTCGGGCCCTGCACCGTGTCGATGAACGGCATGTGCGACTCGCCGCCGACAAAGCGGTAGGGCAGTTGCTCGCCCAGTTGCTTGACGTCGGCCAGGCCGCGCCCCATCAGGCGCTTGACCGACAGCACGGTGTTCAGCGGGTCGCTGGAGGCCGCGTCACGGGCACTGTAGCCCACGTCGACATGGTTGGCGTGATAGCGCACCGCCGACGGCAGGATGACCCGGCCCTCGGCGTCTGGCAGCGGTTCGGAAATGCCGCTGCGCAATGCAGCGACCAGCGAATTGGTGGTGCCAAGGTCAATGCCCACGGCCAGGCGGCGCTGATGGGGCTGTGGCGTCTGACCGGGTTCGGCGATCTGCAGTAGGGCCATGCTTATCTGATACCAGGGGTGTCGCCAACGGCGCCACCGGGTTAATCGTCGAGGCGCTCTTCCAGCTGGCGCACTTCATAGGCGAGCTTGTCGAGGAACTGCATGCGGCGCATCAGGCGCTCGGCCTGTTCACGCTGCGCAGCATCCTCCCAGCAGGCGGCGAAGTCCTCGTTGAGTGCTTCCTGGGCGACCTTCAGGCGGCGCTTGAACGCGGCCACGCCATCGAGGTCGGCACTGTCCTGCAGGTCTTCGAGCTCTTCTCGCCATTGCATCTGCTGGAAAAGGAACTCGGGGTCGTGGACAGTGACTTCCTGCGGCACTTCGTGGCCCCCCATCGCCAACAGGTAGCGCGCCCGCTTGGGCGCACTCCTGAGGGTCTGGTAGGCGTCGTTGAGGCCGGCCGAGCGCTCCAGCGCCAGGCGCTGTTCACGCTCGGGGGCATCGGCGAAGCGGTCCGGGTGAACCTCGCGGGCCAGCTCGCGATAGCGCGCGGCCAGCTTGTCGAGGTCCAGGCGAAAGCCCGGCTGCAGGTCAAACAGGGCGAAATGACAAGGAGTACCCACGCGCAGCCTCAGACGTTGAAGCTTTCGCCGCAGCCACACTCACCGCGCACGTTGGGATTGTTGAACTTGAAGCCTTCGTTCAACCCTTCCTTGACGAAATCCAGTTCGGTTCCGTCCAGGTACACCAGGCTTTTCGGGTCGATGATCACCTTGACGCCGTGACTTTCGAACACCTGGTCCTCGCTGTCCGGCGCGTCGACGAACTCCAGCACATAGGCCAGGCCCGAGCAGCCGGTGGTGCGAACGCCCAGGCGAATGCCGTCACCCTTGCCGCGTCCTTCGAGGGAGCGCCGCACGTGGTTGGCGGCGGCTTCTGTCATGCTGATAGCCATCGAGACTCCTTACCTGCAACAGGCGAACTTAGAGCAAACCTTTCTTCTGCTTGTAATCGCGCACGGCCGCCTTGATGGCGTCCTCGGCGAGTACCGAGCAGTGGATCTTCACCGGCGGCAACGCCAGTTCTTCGGCCAGCTGGGTGTTCTTGATGGTTTCGGCTTCGTCCAGGGTCTTGCCCTTCATCCACTCGGTAGCGAGGGAGCTGGAAGCGATGGCCGAACCACAGCCGTAGGTCTTGAACTTGGCATCTTCGATGACGCCCTGCTCGTTGACCTTGATCTGCAGGCGCATCACGTCGCCGCACGCAGGCGCGCCGACCATGCCGGTACCGACATCCGGGTCCTCGGCATTCATCTTGCCGACGTTGCGTGGGTTTTCGTAGTGGTCGATGACCTTTTCACTGTAAGCCATGGTGCTATTCCTTCCTCATCAGAGAGCCGCTCTTGCTGGCGACTACTTAGTGCGCAGCCCACTCGATCTTGGAGATGTCGACGCCGTCTTTGTACATATCCCACAGCGGCGACAATTCGCGCAGCTTGGTCACGGCCTCGCAGACCTTCTGCGCGGCGTAGTCGATTTCTTCTTCGGTGGTGAAGCGACCGAAGGTGAAGCGGATCGAGCTGTGCGCCAGTTCGTCGTTGCGGCCCAGGGCGCGCAGCACGTAGGACGGCTCGAGCGATGCCGAGGTGCACGCCGAACCCGAAGACACTGCCAGGTCCTTGAGGGCCATGATCAGCGACTCGCCTTCGACGTAGTTGAAGCTCAGGTTCAGGTTGTGCGGAATACGCGCGGTCATGCTGCCGTTGATGTACAGCTCTTCAAGGTTCTCGACCTGCTTGTAGAAGCGGTCGCTCAGGGCCTTGATGCGCAGGTTCTCGCTGGCCATCAGCTCCTTGGCGATGGCGAAGGCTTCGCCCATGCCGACGATCTGGTGGGTAGCCAGGGTGCCCGAACGCATGCCGCGCTCGTGACCGCCGCCGTGCATGGTGGCTTCAAGACGCACGCGCGGCTTGCGGCTGACGTACAGCGCGCCGATGCCTTTGGGGCCGTAGGTCTTGTGCGCCGAGAACGACATCAGGTCGACCTTCAGCTTCTGCAGGTCGATCTCGACCTTGCCGGTGGACTGCGCGGCATCGACGTGGAACATGACGCCACGCGAGCGGGTCAGTTCGCCGATGGCGGCGATGTCGTTGATGGTGCCGATTTCGTTGTTCACGTGCATGATCGACACCAGGATGGTGTCTTCACGCAGGGCTGCCTCAACCATGGCCGGGGTGATCAGGCCATCGGCGCCCGGCTCGATGTAGGTGACTTCGAAGCCTTCACGCTCCAGCTGACGGGTGCTGTCCAGAACGGCCTTGTGCTCGATCTTGGAGGTGATCAGGTGCTTGCCCTTGGTGCCGTAGAAGTGCGCGACGCCCTTGATTGCCAGGTTGTCGGACTCGGTGGCACCACTGGTCCAGACAATTTCCCGCGGGTCGGCGTTGACCAGGTCGGCGACCTGGCGGCGAGCGTTCTCGACTGCTTCTTCGGCTTTCCAGCCAAAGACGTGGGAACGCGAGGCCGGGTTACCGAAGTTCCCGTCGACCAGCAGGCAATCGCTCATCTTCTGGGCGACACGTGGGTCGACCGGGGTGGTCGCGGAGTAATCGAGGTAGATCGGCAACTTCATTGAATATCTCCTATCAGGCGGGCTCATCGCACAGTCGAAACGGTCATTCGACGGCGGATGTCTCAATCTTGTCCAGATGCGGTGTCCGGCCCGCCATGCGGCGCAGGTCCTGACGCTGGGCGACTTCTTGCACCTCACGGCGAGTAACAAGGTCAGCCAGGCTGATACCGCTCAGAAATTCGTGAATCTGCTGGCTGAGATCACACCACAAGTGGTGGGTCAGGCAGGTATCGCCAGCGTGGCAATCACCCAGGCCCTGGCAGCGTGTAGCGTCGACCGATTCGTTGACCGCATCGATCACCTGGGCTACCTGGATGCTTTCCATCACGCGCGACAGCTGGTAGCCGCCGCCTGGACCGCGCACACTGGAGACCAGACTGCTGCGACGCAGCTTGGCAAACAGCTGCTCCAGATAGGAAAGGGAGATGCCTTGGCGCTCGGAAATGTCGGCCAGGGACACCGGCCCGTTTTGCGCGTGCAACGCCAGGTCAAGCATGGCAGTCACGGCGTATCGGCCTTTTGTAGTCAGTCGCATGGCTATTTGGTACCACGGGAGTTACGGGATGTGTGCGAGTATGCGATTCCCGAGCATTTAAGTCAACTATAAGACCTACTGCTTTAGTCGGGATTGCGCCTGAGAGGCGGCGCAGAGTGTAGCAAAGTCGGGCGCGCCAGCGCACGCCCTTCTGTCAATGCGTCGACGCGTCGCTGCGGGCGTCGGCCTTCACATCCGCGAAGTCTTCGTCACGCAGGGCCGGCAGTTCCTTGGCGCAGTAGTCGCTGCCCAGGTTCTTGAGCGCACCGCACATGTCCTCCAGGCGCCCGTCCACCGCTTGCAGGTGGTCGAGCAACTGGCCGATGGCGCGGGCCACCGGGTCGGGCATGTCTTCGCTCACGCCGTAGGCGTCGAAGCCGATCTTCTCGGCCATGGCCTTGCGCCGGGCCTCCTGCTCGGCGTCGGACTTGACGATGATACGCCCCGGGATACCTACCGCCGTGGCGCCGGCCGGCACCGCCTTGGTGACCACCGCATTGGAGCCGATCTTGGCCCCCGCGCCCACGGTGAACGGGCCCAGCACCTTGGCGCCGGCCCCCACCACCACGCCGTCCTCCAGGGTCGGGTGGCGCTTGCCCTTGTTCCAGCTGGTGCCGCCCAGGGTCACGCCCTGGTACAGGGTCACGTCATCGCCGATCTCGGCGGTTTCGCCGATCACGATGCCCATGCCGTGGTCGATGAAGAAGCGCCGGCCTACCTTTGCACCGGGGTGAATCTCGATGCCGGTCATCCAGCGACCGAAGTTGGACACCAGCCGCGCCAGCCACTTCCAGTCCCGTACCCACAGGGCATGCGCCGCGCGGTGCAGCCAGATCGCATGCATGCCCGGGTAGCAGGTCAGCACTTCAAAGGCATTGCGCGCCGCCGGGTCACGGTGGAAAACGCTTTGGATATCTTCACGCAGACGCTCGAACATTTACTGATCCTTCCGCTTGTGCGCATCGCCCCGGGCCGCTTTCTGGGTTTCGGTGAGGATGCCGCGCAAAATGCTTATTTCCGATCGACTCACCGCGCTGCGCCCGTACAGGCGACGCAAACGCGGCATCAGGTGCTTGGGCTTGGTCGGGTCGAGAAAGCCGATGTCCACCAGCGCGGACTCCAGGTGCTGGTAGAACAGCTCCATTTCGTCCATGGTCGCCAGCTCTGCGCTGCGCACCGAGGCCACTTCGACCTTCTCGACTTTCGACGCCTGCCCGTCGGCTGCCAGCCAGGCCATGCGCACTTCATAGGCCAGGACCTGGACCGCAGCCGCCAGATTCAGCGAACTGAAATCCGGGTTGGACGGGATATGCACGTGATAATGACATCGCTGCAGCTCGTCGTTGGTCAGGCCGGCATGTTCACGGCCGAACACCAGCGCCACCTCGGCACCCTCGCCTGCCTGCTCGACGACCTTGGCGCCGCATTCGCGCGGATCGAGCAGGGGCCACGGGATGCGCCGGTCGCGGGCACTGGTGCCCACCACCAGGGTGCAGCCCACCAGCGCATCCTCGAGCGTGGCCACCACCTCGGCACCCGCCAGCACGTCATCGGCGCCGGAGGCACGGGCACTGGCCTCGTGGGAAGGAAAGTCGTTCGGCTCGACCAGCACCAGGCGCGACAGGCCCATGTTCTTCATGGCGCGCGCAGCCCCGCCGATATTGCCGGGGTGACTGGTATTGACCAGGACGACACGAATTCTTGGCAGCACGGGCACGGCTCACAGACACGGAAGGAAGGGAGCAAATCTTACAGAAGCGACCGGCATTACGCTATGAAAGCAAATGTCGCCCTTCTTCGTTCAAAGTTTTCTGCTAGAATGTTCGGCTTTCTTTAACGACCCAGGTGAAACGTCCATGCAGCCCATGCTGAATATCGCGCTGCGCGCCGCCCGCAGCGCCAGTGAATTGATTTTCCGCTCCATCGAGCGCCTGGATACCATCAAGGTAGATGAGAAAGACGCCAAGGATTACGTCTCCGAAGTCGACCGCGCGGCGGAAAAAGTCATCGTCGACGCCCTGCGCAAGGCGTACCCCAACCACTCCATCTACGGTGAAGAAACCGGTCTGCACGCTGGCAACGGCGAAGAAGGCAAGGACTACCTGTGGGTCATCGACCCGCTCGACGGTACCACCAACTTCCTGCGTGGCGTCCCGCACTTTGCCGTGAGCATCGCGTGCAAGTACCGCGGCCGCCTGGAACACGCCGTGGTCCTCGACCCGGTACGCCAGGAAGAATTCACCGCCAGCCGTGGCCGTGGCGCCCAGCTCAATGGTCGCCGCCTGCGCGTCAGCGGTCGCACCAGCCTGGACGGCGCCCTGCTGGGTACCGGCTTCCCGTTCCGTGACAACCAGATGGATGGCCTGGACAACTACCTGGGCATGTTCCGTGCCCTGGTCGGCCAGACCGCCGGCATCCGCCGCGCCGGCGCCGCGAGCCTGGACCTGGCCTATGTGGCCGCCGGCCGCTTCGATGCGTTCTGGGAGTCGGGCCTGAGCGAGTGGGACATGGCGGCAGGCGCACTGCTGATCCAGGAAGCGGGCGGCCTGGTGAGCGACTTCACCGGTGGTCATGACTTCCTCGAGAAGGGCCACATCGTTGCCGGCAACATCAAGTGCTTCAAGGCGGTGTTGACGGCGATCCAGCCGCACCTGCCGGCCTCGCTGAAGCGCTGAGTTTCAGCCGGTGTCTAGTCCTGAAATAGGTTTACACCTGTTCAGGTAGGCCGATAGGCCTCAAAACGCCCGATGCACCGCATCGGGCGTTTTGTTTTTCAGGGCCATATGGGGCCGTTCTGTGTTGTAGATCTGCA
>NZ_JASCPN010000082.1:0-19440 GCF_029960155.1 Pseudomonas sp. PS01300
GGTCAAGCCCGCTCCCACAGAGACGGCAGTGATCCCTGTGGGAGCGGGCTTGACCCGCGATCGGGCTGCAGAGCAGCCCTCGAGACACAAACCGGTGCTGGTCAGTGCCCGCGCAAAAACGCCAGCAGCCGCGCATTGACCTGCTCGGCCGCTTCCAGCTGCACCATGTGCCCCTGGCCCGGCAGTATCGCCACCTCGGCTGGCAGGCCGTCCACATGGGTGGCCGGGATGATCGCGTCATCGCTGCCCCACAGCACCAGCGTCGGCTGCTGCGCCACCACCGGGCGCAGATCGTGACGCTGCACGCCGTCGCTGGCCAGTGCGTCGGCCAGTTGTCGCAGGGCCTCGTCCACCCCCTCCAGGCGCTTGAACCTGAGCATGTCCTCGAGCATCTGCCGGGTCACCAGCCCGGGGTCGGAGAACAGCTGCGTCATCTGCGGCTTCAGGGCGTTGCGGTTGGCCGCCGCAACGATGCCCTGCAGGTAGCCGCCATTGATCTCGCGCCCCAGCCCGGCGCTGGCGATCAGGCTCAGCGACTGCACCCGCGCAGGTGCCAGCCGCGCCAGGTTCAAGGCCACCGCACCACCCATGGAGTGCCCGGCCAGGTGCACGCGCCCCAGGTCCAGGTGATCGAGCAGGGCCAGCACGCTCTGGCTCAGCTCATCCAGGTCGCCGCGTTGCAGGTGCTTGCCCGACTCGCCATGCCCGGGCAGGTCGAGGGCGATCACCCGGCGCTCGGCGGCCAGCGCCGGGTGGTTGAACATCCAGTTGTTAAGGTCGCCGCAGAAGCCGTGGATCAACACCAGCGGCGTACCGCCTTCGCCGAGGTCGAAGTAGCGCACCCGGTGCCCGTCCAGCTCGACTTTCTGCGGCGCCGGGCCGCTGTCCTGCTCGGCGCCGTCACCAGGCACGAAATCGGCCTGAAAGCGCTGCACCACCGCATCGATCTGCGCGTCGCTGGCCTCGCCCTCGACCACCACGGCCAGCAGCGCCCCCACTGCCAGGGTCTCGTCGGGCCTGGCGATCTGACGGCGCAGCACGCCGCTGAACGGGGCCTCGACGCTGCTGGAGATCTTGTCGGTCTCCACGTCCAGCACCTCGTCGCCCTTGCTGATGTGCTCGCCTTCCTGCTTGAGCCAGGTGTCGATGCGCCCCTCGGTCATCGACAGGCCCCACTTGGGCATGGTCAGGGTATGGATCTGGCTCATGCCGCGTTCCTCCCTTTCATCACTGTGTGCACGGCAGCCTCGATCTTGGCGGCGGTGGGGATGTAGAGGTCTTCCAGCGCGTCGGAGAACGGCACCGGGGTGTGCGGCGCAGTGACCATCTCGATCGGGCCCTTGAGTGCGCCGAAGGCTTTCTGCGCCACCAGCGCACTGATGTCGGTGGCCATCGAGCAGCGCGGGTTGGCTTCGTCGATCACCACCAGGCGGCCGGTCTTTTCCACGCTTTCGAGAATGCTGTCTTCATCCATCGGGCTGGTGGTGCGCAGGTCGAGTACCTCGCAGTCGATGCCCTGGCGCGCCAGGTTGGCCGCCGCCTCCATGGCCAGGTGGACCATGCGCCCGTAGGTCACCAGGGTGATGTCGTCGCCGTCACGCAAGAAGTTGGCCTCGCCGAACGGCACGGTGTAGACCTCTTCCGGCACTTCGCCCTGCAGGCTGTAGAGCAGCTTGTGCTCGCAGAAGATCACCGGGTCGTTGTCGCGGATCGCCTGGATCAGCAGGCCCTTGGCGTCATACGGCGACGACGGGCACACCACCTTCAGGCCCGGGATGTGGGTCCACAGCGAGGTGAGCATCTGCGAGTGCTGGGCGGCGGCGCGCAGGCCGGCGCCGACCATGGTGCGCATCACCAGCGGGGTGACCGCCTTGCCGCCGTACATGTAGCGAAACTTGGCTGCCTGGTTGAGGATCTGGTCCAGGCAGCAGCCGGCAAAGTCGACGAACATCAGTTCGCACACCGGGCGCAGGCCCTGGGTGGCGGCGCCGACCGCTGCGCCCACATAGCCGATTTCCGATAGCGGCGCGTCCAGCACGCGGCCGGGGAACTGCCCGTAAAGGCCCTTGGTGACGCCGAGCACACCGCCCCAGGCGTCATTCTCGCCCGGTGCACCGGCACCGCCGGCGACGTCCTCGCCAATGATGAACACCGTGGGGTCGCGGCGCATTTCCTGGGCCAGGGCTTCGTTGATGGCCTGCTGGTAGCTGATTTTTCTCGCCATGATGATTCTCCGATTGTTCTTGTTGTAAGGGCAGCGTGCTCAGGGGTAAGCGACGTACACGTCGCTGAGCAGGTCGGCAGGCTGGGGCTTGGGGTCGGACTTGGCGCGGCGCACGGCGTCTTCGATCAGGTCCTCGACCTGGGCATCCACCAGGTCCAGCTGGGCGTCACCGAGCAGCCCGGCGCGGGTGGTGCGCTGGCGGAACTGCATCAGGCAGTCGCGGGTTTCGCGCAGGTTCTTCACCTCGTCCGGGGCGCGGTAGGTTTGCGCGTCGCCTTCGAAGTGGCCGTAGTAGCGGGTCAGCTTGACCTCCACCAGCGACGGGCCCTGACCGCTGCGGGCACGCTCGATGGCGGCGCCGGCCGCCTCGTGCACGGCAAAGAAGTCGTAGCCGTCGATGGTCACCCCGGGCATGCCGAAGCCGGCGGCGCGGTCGGCGATGTGGTCGCACGCCACCGACCAGTTGGAGGCGGTGGCCTCGGCGTAGCCGTTGTTCTCGGCCACGAAGATGCACGGCAGGTTCATGATCGCGGCCAGGTTCATGGCCTCGAACACCGCACCCTCGTTGGAGCCGCCGTCGCCGAAGAACACCACGGCCACGTCATCGGTGCCCTTGAGCTTGGCCGCCAGGGCAGCGCCGGCCACCAGGGGCGCGCCGGCGCCGACGATGCCGTTGGCGCCGAGCATGCCCTTTTCCAGGTCGGCGATATGCATCGAACCGCCCTTGCCGCCGCACACGCCGGTCTTCTTGCCGTAGATCTCGGCCATCATGCCGTGCACGTCCACGCCCTTGGCGATGCAGTGGCCGTGGCCGCGGTGGTTGGAGGCGATGCAGTCGCTGTCGCGCAGGTGCGCCATGACCCCGGCGGCCGACGCCTCTTCGCCGGCATACAGGTGCACGAAGCCTGGGATCTCGCCGGTGGCGAACTCGATGTGCAGGCGCTCTTCGAAGGCGCGGATGGTGCGCATGACCCGGTAGGCATGCAGGAGTTGCTCGGTGTTCAGGTGAGTGGACATCTTGTTGTTCTCCAGGGTTGTCTCAGCACTGAGGGTGCGCAGGGTGTTGCGGGTGTTCGCGGCCTACCGCCAGCAGGCGATGGCGGGCTGCGAAGGCCAGTACGGCCTCCACGTCGATGCTCAGGGGGCCGTGGGCGTCGAGGGTGACGGTGGGACGGTCGTGCTCGCTGAACTCGATCTCGCGCTCGCCGTCCAGCGCCAGGGTGCCGCTGGACAGGCTCAGGGAGTAGGCGACGCCCGGTGCCAGCGGGCCGGCGGCGGTGATGCCGCAGCCTTGCACCAGGCCAGGGGCCAGCGGCGCCAGCAGCGCCTGTTCGGCCTGGCCGTTAAGACGCACCCAGGCGCCTTCGGCGGCGTGGCGCGACACCGGGCACCACAGCCCGCACAGCGCCGAGAGGCCGATGGCATGGGGTTCGGCGAAGGTGGCGAAGACTTCGGCAAGGTCTTCGGCGCGGCTCAGGGCGCGGGCGCCGATGAAGCGCTGCGGCGACACCGCGACTTCCACCAGCGCCCATTCGCACAGCTCCCGCGCCGGGTCGCGCACCAGCAGGCGCTTGTTGCGGCGCAGGCCCACCTGGGCCGGGATGCGCCCGGCGGCGAACAGCCCGCCGGCCAGCCCGGCGCTGGTGGCCTCGCGCAATTCGGGGAAGGCGTTGTTGGTACCGGTGGAAAGGGTCAGCAGCGGAATGTCGCCGACCTCGGCGGCCACCGCCTTGTGGGTGCCGTCGCCGCCGAGCACGGCGATCAGTGCGACCCCGCGGGCGAGCATCTGGCGCGCGGCCAGGCGGGTGTCCTCCACGGTCTGGTGCAGCGGCATGTCCAGGATGTCCAGTTGCGGCCAGCGCTGGCCGGCGGCCTGCGGGCCGTTGCTGGCCTTGAGCACGGCGGCGGCGATGCCGGTCATGTCCGGCGGCAGCAGCACGCGCCGGATGCCGGTGGCGGCGAAGGCTGCCAGCA
This sequence comes from Pseudomonas sp. PS01300, assembly GCF_029960155.1. Lineage (NCBI taxonomy): Bacteria > Pseudomonadati > Pseudomonadota > Gammaproteobacteria > Pseudomonadales > Pseudomonadaceae > Pseudomonas > Pseudomonas sp. PS01300. The sequence goes on from NZ_JASCPN010000082.1 coordinate 4,199, forward strand.
GGCGTTGCACGGCCGAGGCCTTGTCGGTGCTGGAGTACAGGCCGGCGCTGGCGGTAAGCCTGCGCAGGTCGCGGCCCGAGGCCGGGTTGACGATGATGCCCACGGTGGGGGCGGGATGGCTCATGGCGCACCTCTGGTTCTTGTGTACCAGGGCTGGAGCAAGGGTGGTGCCAGGTTGGGTGAAAGGCTTGACCCAGAGCCTTTGCGCAGCATTCCAAGGGCGTACTCGCGGGGTGTCGGCAAGACGCTGCGTTGCAGTGCGGGCAGCGCCGCGGCGAGACGCCGAGACGCTGCGTCTCACGGCGCCGCTTGCCCAGGCGGTGCTTGTCGGGGCCTGGCAAACGGCGCTTAATGGGCCGCATAACGACAAGAACACGAGAACCGGAGGCCCCATGCTTGCCGCGAACTCCAGAGCCCACGTCGACTGTGTCAGCCGTGTGCTCAAGAATGCCGACCGCCAGCCCCAGGCGCCGGTACCGCCGTTGATCCTCGACTCCTGGCGCCGCTCGATGGAGCAGCACCGCCTCGACCCTTCCTCGCAGCAAGGGCCGCGCATCCTGTCGCAAACCCTGCTCAACGAATGCCGCGAACGCGCCGAGCTGTTCATGCGCATTGCCAGCGATGCGGTGGCGCGCCTGCACGAGCGGGTGCGCGGGGCCGACTACTGCGTGCTGCTGACCGACGCGCAGGGTCGCACCATCGACTACCGCGTCGATGCCGCGCTGCGCAACGACTGCCGCAAGGCCGGCCTGTACCTGGGCACCTGCTGGTCGGAAGGCGAGGAGGGCACCTGCGGAGTGGCGGCGGTACTGACCAGCCAGGTGCCGGTCACGGTGCACAAGCGCGATCACTTTCGCGCCGCGTTCATCGGCCTGACCTGCTCGGCGGCGCCGGTGTTCGACCCGCAGGGCAAGCTGCTGGGGGTGGTCGACGTGTCGGCGCTGCAGTCGCCGGACGACCGGCGCAGCCAGCACCTGATCCGCCAACTGGTGGTGCAGACCGCGCGGGAGATCGAGAACGCGTTTTTCATGCACAACGCCCAGGCGCATTGGGTGTTGCGGGCGCACAGCGCGCCGGGGTATGTGGACAGCCAGCCGGACTTTCTGCTGGCCTGGGATGCCGACGGACGCCTGCAGGCGCTCAACAGCCTGGCGCGCTCGGCATTGCTCTCGCGCTACGGCGAGCTGCCGGCGCATATCGGCCAGCTGTTCGACCTGGACCAGTTGCGCGCGGTGACCGACGAGTCGGCCCAGCGCCTGAGCTGGCGCGCCGATGGCGATGCGCTGCATGTGCGGGTCAGCTCGCCACAGCGTCCGGCGCGGGTGGTGCCGGTGCCGGGCGGGGTGGATGCACGGGTGGAGGAAAGCCTGCGCCTGGCGGTGCGGGTCAAGAACTGCAACCTGGCGGTGCTGGTGGTGGGCGAGACCGGTGCGGGCAAGGAGGTGTTCGCGCGCCAGCTGCATGAACGCAGCGCGCGGGCCGGTAAGCCGTTCGTGGCGCTCAACTGCGCGGCGATTCCCGAGAGCCTGATCGAGAGCGAGCTGTTCGGCTATGTGGCCGGGGCGTTTACCGGGGCTTCCAGCAAGGGCATGCGCGGGCTGCTGCAGCAGGCCGATGGCGGCACGCTGTTTCTCGACGAGATCGGCGACATGCCGCTGGCCTTGCAGACCCGCCTGCTGCGGGTGCTGGCCGAAGGCGAGGTGGCGCCGCTGGGTGCGGCCAGGCGCGAGCGTGTGGATATCCAGGTGATCTGCGCCACGCACCGCGACCTGGCGGCGCGGGTGGCCGACGGGCGCTTTCGCGAAGACCTGTACTTTCGCCTGGCCAATGCGCGCTTCGAGCTGCCGCCGCTGCGCGAGCGCAGTGACCGGCTGGCCTTGATCAATCGCTTGCTGGCCGAGGAGGCGGCCGGTTGCGGGGTGGACGTGGGCTTGAGCGAGGCAGCGCTGGAGTGCCTGCTGGGGTATCGCTGGCCGGGTAACCTGCGCCAGTTGCGCCAGGTGCTGCGTTACGCCTGCGCGGTGTGCGCCGGTGGCACGCTGCAGTTGCAGGACCTGCCGGCGGATGTGCGCGGGGCGCAGCAGGGCCAGGTGCAGGCCAGCATGAGCCCGCAACGCCAGGTGCTGCTGGAGGCGCTGGTACGCCATCGCTGGAAACCGGGGGAGGCGGCCAAGGCGCTGGGTATTTCGCGGGCCACCTTGTACCGGCGGGTGCATGCGCATGGCATCGAGATGCCGCGCATGGGGCGGGACTAGGCGGCGCATTCATCGCGGGTCAAGCCCGCTCCCACCGGTACAGCGGTGATCCTGAGATCAATGGCGTTCCTGTGGGAGCGGGCTTGACCCGCGATGGGCGTACCGCAGTCCAAAAAAAAGACCCCGGCACCAGGCCGGGGTCTTTCTCACATCACACCTGCATCACTCGTCGTTGGCGAGCTTGTGTTCCAGGTAGTGAATGTTCACGCCACCTTTGCAGAAACCTTCATCACGCACCAGTTCGCGGTGCAGCGGGATGTTGGTCTTGATGCCGTCGACGACGATCTCGTCCAGCGCATTGCGCATGCGCGCCATGGCTTCGTCACGGTCCTTGCCGTAGGTGATCAGCTTGCCGATCAGCGAGTCGTAGTTCGGCGGTACCGCATAGCCACTGTACAGGTGCGAGTCGACGCGAACGCCGTTGCCGCCCGGTGCGTGGAAATGCTTGACGGTACCCGGGCTCGGAATGAACTTCTTCGGGTCTTCGGCGTTGATCCGGCACTCCAGCGAGTGACCGCGAATCACCACGTCATCCTGGGTGAACGACAGCTTGTTGCCAGCGGCGATGCTGAGCATCTCCTTGACGATGTCGATACCGGTGACCATCTCCGAAACCGGGTGCTCCACCTGAACACGGGTGTTCATTTCGATGAAGTAGAACGCGCCGTTCTCGTAGAGGAACTCGAAGGTGCCGGCACCACGGTAGCCGATGTCGATGCACGCCTTGACGCAGCGGGCGAAGACTTCCTGGCGGGCCTTTTCGTCGATGCCCGGGGCTGGCGCTTCTTCCAGCACCTTCTGGTGGCGGCGCTGCAGCGAGCAGTCGCGGTCACCCAGGTGCACGGCGTTGCCCTGGCCGTCGGACAGTACCTGGACTTCCACGTGACGCGGGTTGGTCAGGAACTTCTCCAGGTACACCATCGGGTTGCCGAAGGCGGCGCCGGCTTCGCTGCGGGTCAGCTTGGCCGAGGCGATCAGGTCCTCTTCCTTGTGCACCACGCGCATGCCGCGACCACCACCGCCACCGGCGGCCTTGATGATCACCGGGTAGCCGACTTCACGGCCGATGCGCAGGGCTTCTTCCTCGTCTTCCGGCAGCGGGCCGTCGGAACCCGGAACGGTCGGTACGCCGGCCTTGATCATCGCGTCCTTGGCCGACACCTTGTCGCCCATCAGGCGGATGGTGTCGGCCTTGGGGCCGATGAAGGCGAAGCCGGAGTTCTCGACCTGCTCGGCGAAATCGGCGTTTTCCGCGAGGAAACCGTAGCCTGGGTGAATGGCGGTGGCGCCGGTCACTTCAGCGGCTGCGATGATCGCCGGGATGTGCAGGTAGGAGTGGGTGGCCGAAGCCGGGCCAATGCAAACCGATTCGTCGGCCAGGCCCAGGTGCATCAGCTCGCGGTCGGCGGTGGAGTGCACGGCGACGGTCTTGATGCCCATCTCTTTGCAGGCGCGCAGGATCCGCAGGGCAATTTCCCCGCGGTTGGCGATCAGGACTTTTTCCAACTTGGCTGGCATCGTTGGTTCTCCGCGGTTCAAACGATGGTGAACAGCGGCTGGTCGTACTCAACCGGCTGGCCGTCTTCTACCAGAATGGATTCGATCACACCGCTGGTTTCAGCTTCGATGTGGTTCATCATTTTCATGGCTTCGACGATGCACAGGGTGTCGCCTTTCTTCACGGTCTGGCCGACTTCGACGAAGGCAGGCGAGGTAGGCGAGGCTTTGCGGTAGAAGGTACCGACCATTGGCGAGCGGGCCACGGTGCCGTTGAGCTTCGGCGCGGCTGGCGCTTCGGCGGCAGCCGGGGCAGCGGCGGCCACAGGGGCGGCGGCCGGTGCGGCAGCCATCGGGGCTGGCGCGTAGTACTGCTGGGCCGGGGTCTTGCTGTGGCGGCTGATACGGACGGACTCTTCGCCTTCCTTGATCTCCAGCTCGTCGATGCCAGACTCTTCCAGCAGTTCGATCAGTTTCTTGACTTTACGGATATCCATTAATCATCAACTCCCAAGGGTCGGTCAGGGTCGTATAAACGTGAATGTTAACGTTCGTACACGGCCCGGCCTGCGGCCAGGCTTCGGTTATTCAGGGTTTGGCGTGCGCTGCCAGGTGTTCCAGGGCGGACTCCAGGGCCAGGCGATAGCCGGTGGCGCCCAGGCCGCAGATCACCCCTACGGCGACGTCTGAAAAGTAGGAGTGGTGGCGAAACGGCTCGCGCTTGTGCACGTTGGACAGATGCACTTCGATGAATGGGATGCTCACCGCCAGCAATGCGTCACGTAATGCGACGCTTGTGTGCGTGAAAGCCGCCGGATTGATCAGGATGAAGTCCACCCCTTCGTTGCGTGCGGCGTGGATGCGATCGATCAGTTCGTACTCGGCATTGCTTTGCAGGTATTGCAGATGGTGGCCGGCGGCGCGTGCACGCTGCTCCAGGTCCTGGTTGATCTGGGCCAAGGTCACGGCCCCGTAGACGCCCGGTTCGCGGGTGCCTAGCAGGTTCAGGTTGGGGCCATGCAGCACCAGTAGCGTTGCCATCTGCGGTTCCTTTTATTGTCGGGCAAAAACGTAGCGCGGCGACTATGCCGCAAACTGCCGAGCACTGTCCAGTTACCTGCAATAGCCAGCACGATGACCGAGATTCGCGCGAAATTTATGACTATCTTGCCAATTTCGGTCATCCGTGGCGCTTTTCAAGCGGCCCCAGCAGTTATAGACCCACTTCGCTGCGAATGCGCGCCAGGTGTTCGGCAAATTCGCCGGCTTTTACCTCGCCTATCACCCTGCTGTCGGTTTTTTCGCTGCCGTTCGCGGCAAACACCAGGAAGCCCGGCGGGCCGAACAGCTGGTAGCGGTCCAGCAGCGCGCGTTGCTCGGCGTTGCTTTGGGTGATGTCGAACCGTACCAGGCGGTAGCCCTGCAGTTGCGCCTGCACGGCCGGATCGCCGAGCACGTCATGCTCGATCACCTTGCAACTGATGCACCAGTCGGCGTACCAGTCCAGCAGCAGCGGTTGCCCGGCCGCCCTGGCTTCGGCCAGCAGGCCATCCAGGGCGGCGGGGGTGTTCACCGTCTGCCAGGCGCTGACCGGTGCGGCCGAGGGGGTGCTGGCGGGGGCGGGGAGTGGCCGCAGCGGGTCGGCCTGGCCACTGAAGGCGCCGTACCAGCAGGCCAGCGCGTAGGCCAGCAGCAACAGGCCGAGCAGCTGCGCCAGGCGCTGGCCGGTGGTCTTCACGCCGAATTCCAGGGCGCCGAGGAACAGCGCCACGCCGGCTGCAAGCAGGCCGATCAGCAGCAGGGTGAGCGGGCCGGGCAGCACGCGGCTGAGCAGGCCGATGGCCAGGCCCAGCAGCAGCACGCCGATGGCGTTCTTCACCGTGACCAGCCACGGCCCGCTTTTGGGCAGCCAGGCCGCACCGCCGGTGGCCACCAGCAGCAGCGGCGCGCCCATGCCCAGGCCCAGCGCGAAGAGTTTCAGCGCCCCGCCGATGGCATCGCCGCTGGCGCTTATATAAAGCAGCGCACCGGCCAGTGGCGCCGACACGCAGGGCGAGACCAGCAGGCTGGAAACCACCCCGAGTACGGCGGCGCCCAGCAGCGAGCCACCCTTGGTCTGCCCGGCCACGCGGTCCAGGCGGCTGCTGATGAACTGCGGCAGCTTCAGTTCGAACAGGCCGAACATGGCCAGGGCGAATACCACGAAGAATGCCGCGAAGGGCACCAGCACCCAGGCCGATTGCAGGCGTGCCTGCAAGTTGAGCTGGGCGCCGAACAGGCCCATCAGCGCGCCGAGCAGGGCGAAGCAGGCGGCCATCGGCAGCACGTAGGCCAGCGACAGGGCCAGGCCGCGACCGCCGCCGACCTGGCCACGCAGCACCACCCCGGAAAGGATCGGCAGCATCGGCAGCACGCACGGGGTGAAGGTCAGGCCGACGCCGGCAAGGAAGAACAGCAGCATTTCCTTCCAGCGCCAGGCGTTGCTGCTGGCCGGGGCGGCGGCGGTGGACGCGGCGCCGACGCCGTCGATGCTCAGGCGCTCTGTTTCCGGCGGGTAGCACAGGCCCTTGTCGGCGCAGCCCTGATAGCTCACCACCAGGGTGAAGGGGCGCTGGTCGGCAGTGCGTGGCAGGTCGATGTCGAGGATGCCGTGGTACACCTCGACGTCGCCGAAGTACTCGTCGTGCTTGGCCTCGCCGGCAGGTAGCTGCGCGGTGCCCAGGGCGATGTCGGCAGGTTCGGTACGGAACTGGAAGCGGTGGCGATAGAGGTAGTAACCCTCGGTGGTGACGAAGCGCAGCTTGATGGCCTGGGCGTCGCCCTGGATCAGGTTGAGCTTGAAGGCTTCGCGCACGGGCAGGAAGTCGGCGCTGTTGTTCAGGCCCGGTGCGCCGAGGGTGGCGCTGGGGCGGTTGTCGAGCAGCCCGGCGCCCATGGCGGGCAGGGCCAGGACCAGAAGCAGGAGGCAAAGCAGGCGACGCATGAGCGGTCTCGCTGGGGGGAACGTGGGGGCAATGATAACGGAGTTTGAGCAGGAGCAATCGAGTTGAACCCATCGCGGGTCAAGCCCGCTCCCACAGACAATGCATCTGGCTCAATCAGGATGCATACCTGTGGGAGCGGGCTTGACCCGCGAGAGTCCCCTGGATCAGACCCGGAACGCCTGCACGGCGGTGTTCAGCTCCCCGCCCAGGCGCAGCAGATGCTCACCCTGCTCGCGCCCCTCGCCAATGCGCTCCAGGTTGTCCGCGCCCAGTTCGTGGATCCGTTCGCTATGGTCGCGAATCTCGCTCACCGCACCGCTCTGCTGCGCGGTCACGTCGGCGATGCGTACGGCGGTCTGCGCAATGGTCTGGATCGCCGCGACAATCTCGTCCAGCGCTCCATCGGCAGACTGCGCCTGCTGGGCAGTGGCCTCGGCGTGCTCCAGTTGCGCGCGCATGCCTTCCACCGATTCGCGTGCCGCCTGCTGCAGGCGCGCGATCAGGGTCTGGATTTCGCCGGTGGCACCGGTGGTGCGCTGGGCCAGCGAACGCACCTCCTCGGCCACCACGGCAAAGCCGCGGCCCATCTCGCCGGCCCTTGCCGCCTCGATGGCCGCATTCAGGGCCAGCAGGTTGGTCTGTTCGGCAATCGAGCGGATCACCGTGAGCACGCCGCCAATGGTCGCCGACTCCTGGGCCAGGCCCTCGATCATCTGTGCATTGCCCTGCACCTCGTCCACCAGCAGACGCAGCCCGCTCAGGCTCTGGCCGATCACCGCCTGGCCCTGTTCCACCGCCAGCCCCGCGTGGCGGCTGGCGTCGGCGGCCTGGCTGGCATCGCCGGCCACCTGGGTGATGGTGGCCTCCAGTTCGCCCAGCGCATCGCGGATCTGCGCGGTGTCGCCGGCCTGGCGCTCGGCGCCGTCGTGCAGCGCGCTGCTCATGCCGGCCAGGGCGTGGCTGCTACCGGCCACCTGCTCGGCGTTGCTGCGGATGGTGCCCACCAGGTCTACCAGGTAGGCACGCAGGCGGTTGAGCGAATCCTGGATGTCGTGCATTTCGCGGTTGCTGCGCCCCAGCGCAATGGCCTGGCTGAAGTCGCCGCCGGCCCACTGCGAGAGCGCCGGCGCCAGGTTGCCCAGCACCCGCGCCAGGCGCCGCTGCAAGGTGTCGATGAGCAGGGCGATCAGCAGGATCAACCCGATCATCAGGCCCTGGATCACCCGCACTTCGCCCTGGATCTGCCCATGCTGCGCGCGCACCCCCGGTTCCAGGTCGGCGATGGCCTGCTGCACGGCGGCCATGCGCGCCTGGGTGGTGGTGGCCAGTTCGGTACGGCGCTCGATCTGCGCGCGGGTGCGCTGCAGTTCTGCCGGGTAGCGCGCCAGCAAACTGCCCAGCTCGCGCTTGAGGGCCACGCCGACGTCTTCGGCGCTGGTGGTGGCCTCGCTCTGCAGGCCCATCATCGCGGCGAAGTCGTCGGCGCCGGATTCCACCGCCGCGGTCACGCCCAGCAATGGCAGGGCGTCGAGGGCTTTGGCCTGGGTGATGATCAGTTGCAGTTCGCGCTCCACCTCGTCGGCCAGCTCGCTGCGCCCGCTGCTCACCAGCTTGTCACGCGCCAGCGACAGGCGGCCCAGGTGCAGGCTGGCTTCCAGCAGTGCCGATTGGTAGTGCGCCGCCTCGGGGTGGCCGCTGTCGTGGGCGTAGCGGGCGAGCTGTTCGAGGTTGGCGCCCAGTTCGCGTTCGGCCTGCAGCAACAGGGCCTGGGGGTCGCCGGCGAGCTTGCCGGCGGCCAGCAGCTCATTGGCGGTGAATGCCTGCAGGGTGTCGAGGCTGGGGCGCAGTTGCGCGGCCAGCTCATCGGGCAGCTGGGCCAGTTCCTGTTGCAGGTCCTGGGTGCTCTGCAGCGCGGTGGCGTGGCGCAGGGCATCGCCACTGTTCAGGTAATCCTGGATGTTGCGGGCCACCTGGTTCTGGAACTGCTGGGACAGCGCCAGGTAACGCTCCATCAACAGGTAGGGCTGTTCCAGGGCACGTTGCGACCACCACAGGGTCGCCCCCAGGGCCAGGCACACGGTTACCAGCAGCAGGGTGTTCAGATTGGTCAGCAACTTCAGGCGCATGAGCGGGCTCTACCAACGGCGGGATGGCAAGTGCCTGAAGTTATTGCGTTTTTATGACGTGGTTATGACGATGGCAGGGGTGTTGCGAAATAAAGTGGCTATATGGTGGCCCTTTCGCCGGCAACGCCGGCTCCTACAGGGGCCAGGTTGCTGGCGAAAAGGCTCAGGCCTCGACCCGCTGTACGCAGTTGCGCCCCGCACCCTTGGCCAGGTACAGCGCCTCGTCCGCTGCGGTGGCCATGCTCAGCGCATCCAGCCCGTCGCTCAGTTGCACCACCCCGGCACTGAAGGTGCACGACAGGTCACGCGGCTGCGCCGGGTAGTGGATCTCGGCAAAGCGCCGGCGAATCTCGTCCAGCACCTTGTGCGCCGCGTGCAGGTCGGTGTTGGGCATCACGATGGCGAACTCTTCGCCGCCATAACGCCCGATGAAGTCGGTCTTGCGCAGGCGCTGCTTGAGAAACAGCGCCAGGCTCTTGATCACCCGGTCGCCCATGGGGTGGCCGTGGCTGTCGTTGACCTTCTTGAAGTGGTCGATGTCGAGCATGGCAAAGCTCAGCGGGCGGTCTTCGCGCCGCGCCCGGAAGCTGCAGTCTTCGAGCAGTTGCAGGATGTGCGTGTGGTTGTACAGCCCGGTGAGGCTGTCGCGCACCATGCGCGCCTTGAGGTTGCGCGCCCTGGCCGCACGGTTGCGCACGGTGGTGATCAGGTGGCGCGAACGGATCGGCTTGGTGAGGAAGTCGTCGCCACCCTCGCTCATGGCATCGAGCTGCTTGTCCAGGTCGTCCTCGGCCGACAGGTAGATGATCGGCACGCTCACATAGCGGTCGTTGTGGCGGATCACCTTGGCCAGCTCGGTGCCGGTGCAGGCGGGCATGTACATGTCGAGGATGATCAGGTCGGGCTGAAAGTCGGCCAGCTCGGCCATGGTCTGGATCGGATCGGTGAGGGTGCGGGTGACGATGCCGGCATTGTTGAGCAGGCGCTCGGTGTGCAGTGCCTGGGCCCGCGAGTCGTCGATCACCAGCACCTTGAACGGTTCGTACTGGGTCACGCTGGTGAGCAGCTCGACCTTTTCCAGCAGGCTGGAGGCCTCCAGGGTACCGGTGAGAAATTCCTGGCCGCCGGCGCGTACCGCGGCAAGCCGGGTGGGGGTGTCGGTTTCGTGCAGGCTGAAGAACAGCAGCGGTACGCGCTGCTCCAGGCCCTGCTGGGCCTGGGCAGCCAGCTGCAGGCCCTGGCCCTGGCCGCCGAAGTCGACATCCATGACGATCGCCGCCGGCAGGCGCTCGGCCATCGAGGCCTGGAACGCCTCGGGGCTGTACAGCGGCTCGACCCCCAGGCCGAAGAACTCCAGCTGCTTGGCCAGGCGCTCGGCGCGCTCGTGGTCCTGCAGCATCACGTAGATGGGCTTGCGCAGCGGCGGCAGCGGGGTGCGCTCGAGCTGGTCGCCCTGGCGCAGGCCGGTACGCGACAGGCGCTGCATCAGGCGGTTGAGTTCGTTGATCAGGCTGCTGCTCAGGCGCGCGCTGTTGGCCTCCACCGCCGCCAGGGTCTGGCCGATGGCATCGGCCAGCAGGCTGTGCTCGGGCTGCTCGAAGCGTTCGGCGTAGCGCTGCAGGCGCAGGTTGGCCTCGCCCAGCTCGCTCAGGTCGCAACTGGTCCACTCGCTGCGCTGCAGGCGCTGCCAGATCTCGAGAATTTGCCGGGCCTGGTGAATGACCCGCTGGGCAAAGTGTTGCTTGAGGCGCGCACGATTCGGGTCTTCTGGCTCGGTCATGTCCTGACTACTTGTAAGGGGTGAGGCAATTCGAGTGATGGCTCTATGCTAGCACCACTTTTCCGGCAATCGAGTGTGCTGCATCAATTAACTGGGGTGGCGCTAAATTCCTTTCCTGACCCGTTAGTCACTTATGCGAAGCGGCGCGCTTGATTTATAGTGCAGGCTTGGCTGGCGCCCCGGCCGCGCACGCTGGCACACAATGCTGGCCGGCGTGGGCACGAAGCGGGGGCCGCGCGGTCGAACCCTGGACACGACCTGACAGAAAGGACAACGCCATGCTGGACTGGAAAAACCGTACAGGCAAAGCCGAGGCACGCGAGCGGGTGGACGCCCGTGGCTCGGGCACCCGCAGCTACTTCGGCGGGCTGTTGTTCAGCCGGGCGCTGGGCACCCTGATCGGTCTGTACCTGCTGGTGACCATCGCCCTGGGCTGGTACTGGAGCCAGGAGCCCGACCTGTTCCCGGTGCAGCAGAACGCCCAGGCCGCCGCCGAGCGCAACGGCCAGCAGATGGTCGTCGGCTACACCACCGTCGAAACCCTAAAGACCGTGGTTGCCACCCTGCTCGACAAGCCAGGCGGCTACATCTCCAACGACCGCTTCCCGCCGGGCCTGTGGATGGACAACATGCCCAGCTGGGAATATGGCGTGCTGGTGCAGGTACGTGACCTCAGCCGTGCCCTGCGCAAGGACTTCGCCCGTTCGCAGTCGCAGTCGGCCGAAGACGCCGACCTTGCCAAGGCCGAGCCGCGCTTCAACTTCGACAACAAGAGCTGGATCCTGCCGTCGAGCGAGTCGGAGTACCAGGAAGGCATCAATTCGCTGAACCGCTACCAGAAGCGCCTGGCTTCGCCAGACCAGCAGGGCGCGCTGTTCTACACCCGTGCCGACAACCTCAACAACTGGCTGGGCGATGTGGCCACGCGCCTGGGCTCGCTGTCCCAGCGCCTGTCGGCCAGCGTGGGCCGGGTCAAGCTCAACACCACCCTCAAGACCGAATCGGTGGTGCCGGGCCAGGTGCCGCAGCTGGACGAGGAAGTGGTCGAGACGCCGTGGCTGCAGATCGACAACGTGTTCTATGAAGCCCGTGGCCAGGCCTGGGCGCTGTCGCACCTGCTGCGCGCCATCGAGGTCGACTTCGCCGACGTGCTGGCCAAGAAGAACGCCACCGTCAGCGTGCGCCAGATCATCCGTGAGCTGGAAGCCTCGCAGGAGCCGCTGTGGAGCCCGATGGTACTCAACGGCAGCGGCTTCGGCATGTGGGCCAACCACTCGCTGGTGATGGCCAACTACATTTCCCGCGCCAACGCCGCAGTGATCGACCTGCGCCAGCTGCTGTCCCAGGGCTGATGCTGTTCAGCCAGAGCGAGGCGGCGCACCGCGCCGCCTCGGATGCCGAACGCATCGCCTGGGTCGACGAGCAGGACAACCTGCTCGGCGCCAGGCCGCGGGCCGAGCTGCGCGAGCAGGGGCTGATCGGGCGGGGCACCTACATCCTGCTGTTCAACAGTGCCGGCGAGCTGTGCGTGCACCAGCGTACCCTGAGCAAGGCGATCTACCCCGGCTACTGGGATGTGGCCGCCGGCGGCATGGTCGACGAGCACGAAAGCTACGAGCGCTGCGCCGCGCGCGAGCTGGCCGAGGAGCTGGGGGTGAGCGGCGTGTCGCTGAGCTTCCACGAGCGCTTCTTCTTCGACCAGCCTGGCAACCGGCTCTGGTGCGCGGTGTTCTCGGCGGTCTGGGACGGGCCTTTGCGCCTGCAGCCCGAGGAAGTCAGCCAGGCCCGCTTCATGCCCTTGCAGGCAGCCCTGGACGACAGCCTGAGCACCCCCTACTGCCCCGACTCGCTGGCGGCGCTGAACCGTTTCGTGGCGCGGCGCGGCTGACGTCGCGAAAGCCAAGCAAAATGGCGCAGTTTTGCACTTAGCATTCGGCGCAATTGTGGTTACACTGCGCGGCCTTTTCACCCTGCCACGGCTTGCCGCGGCAGGTGCGCTGCCCCTGCCAGAGTGGGGCTTCGCGGTCGGTACCTCGCCCCGGGGCATCGACCAGTTTTTGTCCTCAACGCAGAGGATCAAAAGTGGCCAAGAAAGCCGCATCATTCGCCGCCCTCGGTGGCCTGGTGTTCTCCACCGATGCAGGCCGGCATTGCCCGGACTGCAGCAAACCCGTCGATGCCTGCATCTGCAAGCAGACACTCATCCCCGAAGGCGACGGCATTGCCCGTGTGCGTCGTGAAAGCAAAGGCCGTGGCGGCAAGACGGTGACCACCATCAGTGGCGTACCGCTCCCCCTGGATCAACTCAAGGAACTGGCCACCACGCTCAAGCGGCGTTGTGGTACGGGCGGCGCGTTGAAAGACGGCGTCATCGAGATCCAGGGCGAACACGTCGAGTTGTTGCTGGCCGAGCTGATCAAGCAAGGCTTCAAGGCGAAAAAGTCCGGCGGCTGATGGCCGCTGCGAGGTTTTTCCTGCAGCACTTCTAAACTCGTTCCCTGGGCAGGGGTCTATGCCTGAACAGGGAGAATCGTCATCTTCATTTTCTACACTGGCCAGCACGCCCTGGCCGGTGTTCACGACTTTCTTTATAGGGGACTTCGATGTCCGTACGACGCACACGCAAAGACGATGGCAGCCAATGGACCGTGGCCGACAGCCGCAGTGTTTACGGCATTCGCCATTGGGGCGCGGGTTACTTCGCGATCAACGAGGCCGGGCGCGTCGAAGTACGCCCCAACGGGCCGGACAGTGCGCCGATCGACCTGTACGAGCAGGTCGACGAGCTGCGCCAGAGCGGCCTGTCGCTGCCGCTGCTGGTACGTTTCCCCGACATCCTGCAACACCGCGTGCGCCAGCTGACCGGCGCATTCGACGCCAACATCGCGCGCCTGGAGTACCAGAGCCAGTACACCGCGCTGTACCCGATCAAGGTCAACCAGCAGGAAGCGGTGGTGGAGAACATCATCGCCACGCAGAACGTGTCCATCGGCCTTGAGGCCGGCTCCAAGCCCGAGCTGCTGGCGGTGCTGGCGCTGGCGCCCAAGGGCGGCACCATCGTCTGCAACGGCTACAAGGACCGCGAGTTCATCCGCCTGGCGCTGATGGGGCAGAAACTGGGTCACAACGTGTTCATCGTGATCGAGAAAGAATCCGAAGTGGCACTGGTGATCGAGGAAGCCGCCGACCTCAAGGTCAAGCCGCAGGTCGGCCTGCGCGTGCGCCTGTCGTCGCTGGCTTCGAGCAAATGGGCCGATACCGGCGGCGAGAAGTCCAAGTTCGGCCTGTCGGCTGCGCAGCTGATTTCGGTAGTGCAGCGCTTTCGCGATGCCGGCCTGGACCAGGGCATTCGCCTGCTGCACTTTCACATGGGCTCGCAGATCGCCAACCTGGCGGACTACCAGCACGGCTTCAAGGAAGCCATCCGCTACTACGGCGAGCTGCGTGCGCTGGGCCTGCCAGTGGACCACATCGACGTGGGCGGCGGCCTGGGCGTGGACTACGACGGCACCCACTCGCGCAATGCCAGCTCGATCAACTACGACATGGACGATTACGCCGGCGTGGTGGTGGGCATGCTCAAGGAGTTCTGCGACGCGCAGGGCCTGCCGCACCCGCACATCTTCTCCGAGAGCGGCCGCGCGCTGACCGCGCACCACGCGATGCTGGTGGTGCAGGTAACCGACGTCGAGAAGCACAACGACGAAGTACCCGAGATCGAGGACAAGCAGAGCCTGCCCGAAACCGTGCAGTGGCTGGCCGACCTGCTGGGCCCGACCGACATCGAGATGGTCACCGAGACCTACTGGCGTGCCACCCACTACATGAGCGACGTGGCCGCGCAATACGCCGACGGCAAGATCACCCTCGCGCAGAAGGCCCTGGCCGAGCAGTGCTACTTTGCCGTGTGCCGCCGGTTGCACAACTCGCTCAAGGCGCGCCAGCGCTCGCACCGCCAGGTGCTGGACGAACTCAACGACAAGCTGGCCGACAAGTACATCTGCAACTTCTCGGTGTTCCAGAGCCTGCCCGACACCTGGGCCATCGGCCAGGTGTTGCCGATCCTGCCGCTGCATCGCCTGGGCGAAGAGCCGCTGCGCCGTGCGGTGCTGCAGGACCTGACCTGCGACTCGGACGGCAAGATCAACCAGTACGTCGACGAGCAGAGCATCGAGACCAGCCTGCCGGTACACGCCATCAACGAGGGCGAGGACTACCTGCTGGGGATCTTCCTGGTGGGCGCGTACCAGGAAATCCTCGGGGACATGCACAACCTGTTCGGTGACACCGACTCGGTGAACATCTACCAGAACCCCAACGGCAGCGTGTACCACGCCGGCATCGAGACCCACGACACCATCGAGGACATGCTGCGCTACGTGCACCTGTCGCCCGAAGAGCTGATGACCCACTACCGCGACAAATGCGCCAGCGCGAAGATCACGGCGCGTGAGCGTACCCAGTTCCTGGATGCCTTGCGCCTCGGGCTGACCCGCTCGTCCTACCTGTCCTCCTGACCGTAATCGCGGGTCAAGCCCGCTCCCACAGGTTTTTCATCATCCTTGAAGCTGATGCAGTACCTGTGGGAGCGGGCTTGACC
>NZ_JASCPN010000083.1:0-19223 GCF_029960155.1 Pseudomonas sp. PS01300
TTCGGGACGAAGTGACAGCATCGCGGGTCAAGCCCGCTCCCACAAGGCACACCGCCATCCTTGTGGGAGCGGGCTTGACCCGCGAGAGGCCGGCGCCGACCTATACCAGTACCTTGGTCATGGGCACACACGCCAGGTCGATGCCCCGGGGTGAGTGATAGAGCGCTGTCGCTTCGCCCACATAACCACACTGTCGATAGAAGGCTGCTGCGTTCAGCGTGGCGTCCAGGTTCACCTGCGCCAGCCCCAGGTTGCGCGCCAGCGCCTCAAGAAACGCCAGCATCTGTTTGCCCAGGCCTTGCTGCATGTACCCCGGCAACACGAAGATCGCCCCGATTTCACGGGCATTCACATCCAGCATGCCGGTTGCCACCGGCTCACCTTCGATGCACCCCATGTAGAAGTGACTGGCCATGAGGCTGGCGTAGCCATCCTCGGCCGTGCCCGCCGTCCAGGCCAGCATCTGTTCTGCCGGGTAGGCCCCGATGCAGTGATGACGGACTGCCTCCCGACGTATGTCGTAGGCCACCTGGGCATCGGCGCTTGTAGCGGGTCTGATGGTGAGCATTTCACAGTCCATTGGTTCAGGAGGAGGTTGCGGTGGCACTGGCAGTATCGCTGCGGTGGCAGTTCAGGCACCAGACCACGCCACCGACCAGCAGCGCAATAGCAACCAGCTCCAGCGCACCGGGCAGCCGCTGTTCCCACAAAAAGCCGAACAGCAGCGCCGCCAGGGTTTCCACCACCAGCACCTGGCCGCTGAGCGCCAGCGGCAGCAGCCGGCTGGCCTGGTTCCAGAAGGCGCCGCCGACCACCGACGATAGCAGCGCCACGCCCGCGGCCACCAGCACGAAGTGAACCCAGGTTGCCGCGCCATGGGCCGCCACTTCAGGGCCCAGCACCGGAATCGCCAGCACCAGCGCCTGTGCGCCGGTCATCAGGCCCGTGAGCAAGGCCCAGTCGTGGGAGGACACGCCGCCGACCAGGGCCAGCCGACGGGCATTGGCCACCGCGTACCAGCTCCAGCTCACCAGCGCGCCCACGGCGCACAGCAGGCCGGCTATCACCTGGCCGCTGCTGGTGCGGGTGTCGGCGCCGCTGTGCAACGCATCGAGGCTGATCAGGGCCACGCCGGCCATCGCCAGCGTCAGCGAGGGGATCAGCCGCCGCACAGGCACCGCGTTGGCGTCATGGCGCCCCGCCAGGGTCACCAGCACCGGGATCAGACCGACGATCAACGAGGTGGTGGCGATGCCGACCAGTTGCACGCCGCTGCCCACCAGCGAGTAGTACAACAGGTTGCCCACCAGGCTCAGCCAGAACAGCGAGACCCAGTCGGCACGGGTGAGCTGCGCGCATACCCGGTGCAGGCGCGGCATCAGCAGCACCAGCGAAAACAGCCCGTAACACAGGAACCGCAGTACCGCGAACTGCACCCCGCTCAACCCTGGGGTGAGTTCGGGGCCCAGGAAGATCACGCCCCAGCACACCCCGGCCGCCACGCCGTAGCCAAGCCCCTTTACCAACGAACGATCAGCGAACATCGCACCACCCCTGCCGTGAAAGGTGCCCAGCATGCGGGTTTTGCCAGTGGTGGTATTGGCGCCGACTGCGGGTTTTTTTACCCAGGCTGTTGCTGGCGCCTGCGGTAGGCGGCGGGAGTGATGCCGCCCACCCGCTGCATGGCGCGGGTAAGGGCGGCCTGGTCGCTGAAGCCGCTGCGCAGGGCGATCTCGGCAATCGGCAGGTGGCTGTCGCCCAGCCAGCGCTGCGCCTGCTCGATCCGTACGCGGGTCAGCCAGCCCTGCGGGGTGCAGTCATGCAGCTCGCGAAAGCGCTGATGCAGCTGGCTGAGGCTCATGCCCGCGACATGGGCCATGCGCTCGTTGCTCCAGGCGGCGGCTGGTCGGGCGTGTACCTGGGCAATCAGGCGGTTGAGGCCGGGGTTCGGCTGCACCGGCAGGGCGGCCAGCGACGCCAGCAGCAAGGGCGCCAGGTGCGTTGCAGTGGCCGCCAGCTGGTCACGGCCGATGAGCTCGGCATATTCGATCAGGCGCCGGGTGGCGGGCGGGATGGCGACGTAGGTGCGTTGCGCCAGCGCCGTGAACGGCTGGCCGTGCAGTGCATCGGGGGCACAGTCGAGCACCAGGAAGCGACTGCCGGGCTGCGCCAGCTGCGCGTGCTGCGAACCGGGTCGCACCAGCGCCGCCAGGGCATTGTCGATGCTGCCGCCACGGCCATCCACGTCGATTTCCATGCGCCCGCAGATGGGCAGCACCAGTTGCGTGAAGTCATGCTGGTGATGAGCGCTTTCAGCCTGATAGCTGCGAATATCGAGGTTCAAGACCAATGGTGCACTCCTGGCGTCAGACGTCGGCATGGCCGCCGTGCGCACAGGCTATCCTCGACCCTCTGAACATTCAATCGCACGTGCGCGCCCCAGCCGACAGCCGGCTGTTCGAGATGATCGCACAGTGCCACAATGCGGCTTACCAGCGCTTCACCATAGCGGGCATAGCCAATGGATCATCCCTTTTCGCACCCTGATGCCACTGTGGCGCAACTGGCCCGTACCGACCGTTTGCAGTTGCTGTTCCGTCAGTCGCTGACCGCGGTATACGGCAGCTTTCTTGGCGCAGTGATGCTGTGCTGGCTGTGCTGGGACTACATCGAGCACAACGTCGCGTTGAGCTGGATCGGCGTGCTGAGCGTGGCGACCCTGTCGCGCATCGTGCTGTTCACCGCTTACTACCGCAGCCCCGAGACCAGCCATACCCCGTCGCGCTGGGAACGCAGATACTGGGTCACCCTGGTGTTCAGTGCCGGCGTGTGGGGCCTGGGGGCGCTGGCGGTGATGCCGCACGACAGCCTGCTGGCCCAGGCGATCGTGCTGTTGTTCGCCGTGGGCATGTCGGGCAGCGCGGTGTCCTGCTATTACGCCTACCGCTCGATGACCCTGGCCGCCATCGGCCTGGTGCTGCTGCCCTGCACGCTGTGGCTGCTGTTTCAGCCCTCGCAGTTGCAGACCGGCATGGCCCTGGCGGTGCTGGTGTTTTCCTCGTTCATGCTGCGTGCCACCGGCAAGCTCTGCGCGGCGCTGGAGAAGGCGTTATGCCTGACTCACGAGATGGAACGCGCGCACCACATCGCCAGCAGCGCGGCGCAAACCGATGAGCTGACCGGCCTGAAGAACCGCCGGGCGTTCTTCGAACATGCCCAGCAGTTGTACTCCCACAGCCAGCGCGAGCAGCGCCCGCTGTGCGCATTGATGCTGGACATCGATCACTTCAAGCGCATCAACGACACCTACGGTCATCAGGTCGGCGACGAGGTGCTGCGCCAGATCGGCGGGGTGATCAAGGCCTCGTTCCGCGACACCGACGTGTACGGTCGGCTGGGCGGGGAGGAGTTCGCGGTGCTGCTGGCCGACACCCCGATGGACACGGCGCTGGGCATCGCCGAACAGTTGGCGCAAGCCATCGCCCAATTGCAGTTCGTGCACCACAGCGATGGTCGCCAGGGCATGACGGCCAGCTTCGGCGTGGCGGTGGCCAGTGCGGCGCACAGCGACCTGCACACCCTGCTCAACAGCGCCGACCAGGCGATGTACCGTGCCAAGGCCCAGGGGCGCAATCAGGTGGTGGCGGCCGACTGACCGCCTGTGCACTGCAACTGAACGTTCGGCCACGCCCGGCACTCACTAGAGCTGAGTGACCCAGAGGACAATGCCATGTCGGTTGACCGCAATACGCCTGAACTCAAAGCCTGGTATGCCGTGCTGGACGATCAGAGTTACCGGCTGGAGTCGCCGGATGCCTACCACCAGGCCCTGGTCAGCCTGGCCCAGGCGCTGCTGGACGACGGTGCCATCGAATGGGACGACTGGCTGGCGCTCAAGGCCATGGCCGACGAGGCGAACACGCACGCCATCGAAGCGGCCGTGGAGGCCAAGGTCGACGACCCGGATACCTGATCGCCAGGGAGGTGCGGATGAAAACGCTGAAGATCGCCACATTCAACATCAACGGCCTGCGGGCGCGGCTGCCCAACCTGCTGGCCTGGCTGGAGCGGGAACAGCCCGACATCGCCTGCCTGCAGGAGCTCAAGGCGGTAGACAGCGCGTTCCCTGTGGCTGACTTCGAAGCCCTCGGCTATGGCTGCCTGCACCATGGCCAGGCGTCGTGGAACGGCGTGGCGATTCTGGCCCGTGACGCGCAACCGCTGGAGGTGCGCCGCGGCTTGCCGGGAAGCGAGGACGATACGCAAAGCCGGTATCTGGAAGCGGCGGTGCTGGGCATTCAGGTCGGCTGCCTGTACCTGCCCAATGGCAACCCGCAACCGGGGCCCAAGTTCGACTACAAGCTGGCCTGGTTCGAACGCCTGATCACCCACGCCCAGGGCCTGGTGAACAGCGAGCACCCGGTGCTGCTGGCCGGCGACTTCAATGTGGTGCCCACCGACCTGGATATCTACAACCCGCGCTCCTGGCTCAAGGACGCGCTGCTGCAGCCCGAAAGCCGCGAATGCTACCAGCGCCTGCTGGCCCAGGGCTGGACGGATGCTATCCGCCACCTGTACCCGGACGAGCGGGTGTACACCTTCTGGGACTATTTTCGCCAGCACTGGCAGAAGAACTCGGGGCTGCGCATCGACCACCTGCTGCTCAACCCGCCGCTGGCCAGGCGCCTGAAAAACGCCGGGGTCGACGCCTGGGTGCGCAACGAAGCGCATGCCAGCGACCATGCACCCACCTGGATCGAACTCAAGGCCGCTCGATGAGCCCCTTGTTACGCATCGGCTGTGCCGGCTGGAGCCTGCCGCGCGCGTACTGGCCGGCGTTCGCCGAGCAGGGCACGCACCTGCAGCGGTATGCGTCGCGCCTGCCGGCCGTGGAAATCAACAGCTCGTTCTACCGCCCGCACCAGCCCGCCACCTATGCGCGCTGGGCTCAGGCGGTACCGCCAGGCTTCGCATTCTCGGTCAAGGTGCCCAAGCAGATCACCCATGTGCAACGCCTGCATGACTGCGCCGGGTTGCTGGATGCGTTTGTGCAGCAGTGCACGCAGCTGGGCGAGCGCCTGGGATGCCTGCTGGTGCAGACCCCGCCATCGCTGGCCTGCGAGCCGCAGGTGGCGCAGGCGTTCTTCGGTGCACTGCGTGAGCGCTACGCCGGCGCCGTGGCGTTCGAGCCGCGCCATGCCTCCTGGGCCGACGCCGGGGCGCTGCTCGAACGCTGGCGCATTGCCCAGGTGGGGGCCGACCCCAGCCCCATCGGTGCCGTGCAGCCAGGTGGCTGGGCCGGCTTGCGCTATTGGCGCCTGCACGGCTCGCCACGCCTCTATCACAGCGCCTATGGGCACGAACGCCTGGCACTGCTGGCCCAGGACATACGCCAGGCCCTGGAGGCCGGCGTGGAGTGCTGGTGCATCTTCGACAACACCGCCAGCGGCGCTGCGGTAGGCGATGCACTGGGCCTGCTGCAACTGCTGGAGGACACATAAGGCAATTTGCTGGCCCCGGCGCCTTTTCATCCTTGGCAAACTCGCCGCCTTTCAACGGGTTAGGATGACTTCATGCGAGGTTTCGTGATGACCGTGGCCGTGTGCGCACTGGCCACCTTCTCGCTGGCGACGCACGCCAAGGCGCTGAACAAGAATGACCGCTTCGTGTGCAGCTGGGGTTCGGAGATTGCCGCCGGCGCGCAGCAGTCCAAGCTGTCCGGGGTCACGCTGTATGCCGCGCGCAAGCGCCTGCAATCGCGCAAGTTCCCCAAGCCGTGGATGCGCATGACGGCCATGGGCATTACCGAACAGACCTACAACAGCCGCTCGCGGCTCAAGCCGCCAGCCATCAAGCAGACCTACTACGAACAGTGCGCGCGCCATGCCATGGCGCAGCGCTAGGCGCCGAGCAGGCGCTCGATCCGGGCCAGTTCCCAGGTGCTGAGCAGGTAGACCGGGTCGGTGCCGTAGCGCAGGCCAGGCTCGTACACCCGGCCATCCGGGCTCTGGCAGCGCTGGCAGTGGTGCAGGTGGCCGTGTTCGACATCCAGGCTCAACTGCCAGCCGTCGATCTGCACCTGCATCACGCCACTGGCCGGTTGCGCCTGCATGCACTGCAGGCTGGCCAGCCCCAGGGCGGCGTCACGTAGCTGCTGGCACACCTCGCGGGCGGTGAGGGTGTGGTCAGTGGGCGCGTTCATCCATACCTCCCGGAAAAAAGCGTCACTTTATGCGGTGGCGCCGGCGATGTCTTCGCCTGCCTGAGTCGCGCTATAGTCGCCGGCTTGTCGAAGCCCAATGAACGAGGTGTGGTGTGAGAGTGCTGATCGTGCTGTTGCTGGGCCTGATGCCCATCGTTGCCCAGGCGCTTGAGGTGGGCGAGCGCGTGGCCCCGTGGACCCTGCTCGACCAGTTCGAGCAGCCGTATACCCTCAACGACGACACTGCCCTGGTGCTGGTGGCGCGCAGCATGGAGGGTGGCAAGCTGGTCAAGGCGGTGCTGGAGGGGCAGCCCAAGGGCTACCTGGAGGCGCGCAAGGGTGTGTTTGTCGCCGACGTGCAGCGCATGCCGGCGCTGATCGCCAAGCTGTTCGCCATCCCGGCCATGCGCGACTACAGCTACCGCGTGCTGCTGGACCGCGAGGGGCGGGTGGCCTCGCGTTACCCGGGCGCCGAGGGCACGGTGCTGTTGCTGCAACTGGAGCACGGGCGCGTGACGGCCAAGCAGGAATTGGCCGATGCACAGGCACTGCGCGAGGCGCTGGCCGAGGTGAAGGCGCGTTGAAGATCCCCGCTGAGTTCATCGTTCACGAAACCGCGCACTGGGATCGCGGGCCAAGCCCGCTACCACAGAAGCAGCGCAAACCTGTGGGAGCGGGCTTGACCCGCGATCGGGTGCGCAGCACCAGCAGGCAACTACGCCCCTCACTTCACCGGATGCGCCGCCACCGCCACCTTCAACGCCTCGGTCACCAGCTCGATCAGCACCGGCCTGGCACTGGCCTGCATGGCCTTGCCGATGTCTGGCTGCTTGCTCATCACCTTGTCGGCATACTTGGATTCGCGACCTTCGCTGGCCAGTGACGCCAGCTCCTTCGCCGAAAACGACTGGCTGTAGGCCTCGACCAGGTGCTGGTCCCACTGCGGCTGGTACTTGGGCAGCAACCCCTTGATGGCCGCCGTCACGCTCTTTTCCGCTTGCTGGCTGCCGACCTGCGCAGTCAGCAGGCCGTAGGTGTTGGTGCGCATGGCCGCCGACAGCGCAATCGGCCCCAGGTTGGCCCCGGCCTGGCTCTTGACCACGAACTCGCGCGCCGCCTCTGCGGCCGGTGCCTTGGCATAGGCAGTGCCACCCAGTCCGCTCAACGCCAGCAGGGCAAGCAGGGTATACAGAACTTTCATGATCACTCCGTTCTCGACAATCCGAATCTACTGCGCCAGATGCTCCAGCGCGATGCCCGGCCGCTCCACATGGCGGTATCCGGTCTGGCCGGCCACCGGCACGGGCACGCCCGGTTGCGGGGCCCTGGCCTGGGTACGATAACCCAGCGGGCTGGTGCCCAGCTCTTTCTGAAACACCCGGCGCATGCGTTCTTCGCGGCCGAAGCCGACGGTTTCGGCAATGCGCTTGATCGGCTCGCGGGTGGTCTCCAGCAGGCGGCACGCCGCTTCAAGGCGCAATGTTTCCACCGCCTGGGCCGGCGTGTCACCCGTGGCCGCCACATAGGCCCGGGCAAAATGCCGCGGGCTCATGCCGAACTGCTCGGCCAGGCGCTCCACCCGCAGGTCGCCATCCAGGTTGGCGGCGATCCAGGCATGCAGCCGGGCCAGGCGCACATCCGGTGCGGTGCGCAGCGCGTTGGACTGTGCCTGCAACGAGGCACTGAGTTGCGGTTGCCCGGCCGAGCGCCACAGAAACACCGTGAAGTAGCGTGCCAGCGCCAGGGCCGCGTGGGGGCCGAGGTCCTGCTCCACCAGTGCCAGCGCCAGGTCGATGCCCGCCGTGGCGCCGCCGCAGGTCCACAGGTTGGCGTCGTTCAGGTACAGCGCGTCGGGCTGGCACTGCACGCTGGGGTAGCGCGCCTGCAACTCGTCATTGAACTTCCAGTGGGTCACCACCCGACGGCCATCGAGCAGGCCCGCAGCCGCCAGCGCGAAGGTGCCCGTGCCCACCGAGCACAGCCGGCGAATCTGCCCATGGCGCCGGCGCAGCCAGTCGCACGCGCGCGGGTCTGCTTCCAGTGCGGCCACCCCAGGGCCGCCGGCCACGATCAGGGTGTCGATGTCGCGCAGCTCCAGGTCCAACTGCGCCAGTGAACGGGTCATCACCTCGATGCCCGACACCGTGCTGATCAGGCCGCCCTCGGGCGAGGCCAGTACCAGGCGATAGGGCGGGTGCTGTGCGAACGCGCCGGCCAGCAGGCGCGGCACGGCGCCGAACACCTCCAGCGGGCCGGCCGCATTGAGCAGCAACGCATCGTCGAAACCCAGCACCACCACCGCGCGGGGCGCGGGTGGCGTGGCAGCAAAGGAGGGGTGTTTGGCATGGAGTTGCACGGGGGGCCTCGACATACTGGGTTCAACACGAAACAGGGGGACGACAATGCCGTTATTCGCTGCTGCTGCCAAGCACCTGCACGCCCGCCGCACCACCTTGCGCGCCGTGGCGCTGTGCGCCGGCATGGTGCTGGCCCAGGCCGTCAGCGCCGCACCTGCCGCGCTGCGGGTCGGCGACCAGAGCGGGCTGGTACAAACCCTGCTGCAGGCCGCCGGGGAGGCCCAGACTCCTACCTTGCCCCTGAGCTGGCACCCGTTCCCGGCCGGCCCGGCCTTGCTCGAGGCGCTGAGTGCCGGGGCGGTGGATGTGGGGGTGGTGGGCAATGCGCCGCCGGTGTTTGCCCAGGCCGGTGGTTTCGACATCCGTATCATCGGCGTGGCCGACGGCGCCCAGAACAACAATGCGCTGCTGCTGCCACAAGGCTCGACGGTGCAACAGGTGGCCGACCTCAAGGGCCGGCGCGTGGCGGTGGCCAAGGGCTCCAGCGGCCACTACCTGCTGCTGGCCGCGCTGCGCCAGGCCGGGCTGAGCCCCCGCGAGGTGAAGATCGCCTATGCCAGCCCCATCGATGCGCAAAACGCCTTTGCCAGTGACCATCTGGACGCCTGGGCGGTGTGGTACCCCTTTGTCGGGCAGGCCACCGCCCACGGCGCCCGGGTGCTGGTGGACGGCTCGGCCTGGCCCGAGACCGGCCTTAACTTCACGGTCGCCAGCGGCCAGGCCCTGGCCGACCCGCAGCGTGCTCGACAGCTGGGCGAGCTGATGGTGCGCCTGGCCAGGGCGCAGGCCTGGGCCACCGCCCACCCGGATGCCTGGGCCCAGGCGCTGGCAGGCAGCACGCGCCTGCCCCTTGAGCTGGTGCGCGAGATGCTGGCGCACCAGCACCTGCGCTATGTGGCCATCGACCCTTCGATCATCGCCATGCAGCAACGCCTGGCCGATGCCTTCGCCGCCGAGCGCCTGATCCCAAAACCGCTGCAGGTTGAACAGGTATTCGATAGTCGTTTCAACAGCTTGCTGCCACAACCTGACTAAACACTTCAACTCGACCTGCCATGCCGACCTGCCGTCGGCAGGGCACCACTCACCCGGAGAAACCTCATGACTGCCCTGCGCACCCCGACCCTCAAACGCCACAGGACCGGCCTGGTTGCCGTGGACCACGCCCGCAGCGCCGGGGGTTATACCCTGTTCGCACCGCAGACCGCCGACGGCAACGTGTTCCTGATCGACCTGGACGGCGAAGTGGTACACCGCTGGAAGCTGCCCCAGCGCCCCGGTCGCGACGCGGTGATACTGCCCAACGGCAACCTGGGCTACAACGGCAACCACCCCGACTCCCCCGAGCTGTTCCCAGGCTGGTCGGTGTGGCACGGCGGCGCCTTCAGTGAAGTCACCGCGCAAGGCGAGGTGGTGTGGCAGCACACCGACCTGCTGCACCACCACGATGCCCAGTGGCTGGACAACGGCCACCTGCTGTACACCACGGTCGAGCCCCTGAGCCCCGAGCTGGCCAGCCGCGTGGTGGGCGGTATTCCCGGCAGCGAGGCGGCGGGCGGGGTGATCTATGCCGACGTGGTCAAGGAGGTGGATCGCCAGGGCCAGGTGGTGTGGGAGTGGCGCAGCTGGGAGCACCTGCGCCCCGAGGACTACCCGCTGCACGACACCTTCGAGCGCTACCACTGGCCCATGACCAACGCGGTGACCCCGGGTCGCGATGGCAAGGTGATCCTCAGCCTGCGCAGCGTGTCGTCGGTGATCGCCGTGCAGCGCGGCAGCGGCGAGGTGCTGTGGCGTCTGGGCCACGATCTGGTGGCGCAGCAGCATTGCCCGAGCGAGCTGGAGAACGGCCGCATCCTGGTGTTCGACAACGGTATTTCGCGGCCCCACGTGTCGATGCCGCACTCGCGCATCCTGGAGATCGACCCGCTGACCCGGCGCATCGAATGGCAGTACGCCGATACCCCCGGCTACGCTTTCTTCACCCCGTTCATGGGCGGTGCGCAACGCCTGCACAACGGCAACACGCTGATCACCGAGGCCAACTTCGGCCGCCTGTTCGAAGTGACGCCGGCCGGCGAGGTGGTGTGGGAGTACATCAACCCGCATTTTGCCGCCTACCCCGATGCGGCCTCGCGCCGCTACCTGCCGGGCGAGAACAACGCGATCTTCCGCGCGCACCGTTACCAGCGCGACGACATTCCCTGGCTGAAAGCCTGAACACCGCGCACCAGCACCCACCCTCACGCTCACGCACACCACGCGCAGCGAGGTACCGCCATACCCCCAAAGGAATCGATGATGAAGCTGCCTTATCCACGCCCCCTGTGCCTGGCCGCACTGGGCCTGCTGTCACTGCCTGCGTCAGCCACTGAACCTACCCCCACCGACGCCCCGACCCTTGCCCCGGTGACGGTCGAGGCGCGCCGGCGCAGCGAAGAGGCGCAGCACGTGCCCACCCCCCTGAGCGTGCTGGGCGCCCAGGCCCTGGAGGCCCAGCGCCTGTATCGCCTGCAGGACCTGCAACAGGCCATGCCCAGCGTCAACGTGGCGTTCATGAACCCGCGCCAGTCGAGCCTGTCGATTCGCGGGCTGGGCAACAACCCGGCCAGTGACGGCCTGGAGGGCAGCGCCGGGATCTACCTCGACAACGTCTACCTGGGCCGCCCCGGCATGGCCGTGTTCGACCTGCTGGACATCGAGCAGATCGCCTTGCTGCGCGGCCCGCAAGGCACCCTGTTCGGCAAGAACACCACGGCCGGGGTGCTCAACATCGCCACCCGCCAGCCCACCTTCACCCCGCAGGGCAACGTGTCGACGTCGCTGGGCGAGGACGGCTACCGGCAGGTGCAGGGCGGTGTGTCGGGGCCGTTGACCGACACGCTGGCCGGGCGGGTGGCGGCCTACCGCACCGACGAGAACGGCTACGTGGAGAACCGGTTCGACGGCGACACCCTGGGCGGCGGCCGACGCCAGGGCTTTCGCGGGCAGTTGCTGTTCAGGCCGCAGGAAGACTTCAGCCTGCGCTGGATCGGCGACTACAACGAGGAGCACTCCAGCGCCGGCACGCGCTCGCTGTTCAGCACCGGGCCGACCATCAACGGGGTCAACCGCTATGAACAGCGGGCCCAGGCGGTGGGCGCGACGCTGGTCGACGGGCGCAGGGTCAACCTCGATGCCGACCAGCGTGTCACGGTGTTCCAGGGCGGCACCTCGCTGGAGGCGAACTGGGGGCTGGCCGGTGGCTTCACGCTGACGTCGATCAGCGCCTACCGCTGGTGGGACTTCACCCCGCGCAACGACGACGAACTGAACGTGGACGTGATGCACAACGTCGGCCAGTCGGCCCGCGACAAGCAGTATTCGCAAGAGCTGCGCCTGGCCTCGCCGCTGGGTGAGCGGTTCGATTACGTGGTGGGCGGCTATTACTTCGGCCAGCAGATGCGAAACCGCGTGTTCACCGAATACGGGCCGCTGGCCGACACCTGGAACGGCACCCCGCAGGGCGCATTGAACGATGTGAACAGCGTGGGCCACGGCAGCATCGACACCGACAGTTTCGCCACCTTTGCCCAGGGCACCTGGCACCTGACCCCGCGCCTGGACCTGAGCCTGGGCCTGCGCGGTACCTACGAGCGCAAGCAGGCCAGGGTGACGCGCGATGCCCCGGTGGGCGGCGCGAGCGTGACGGGTGCGGCGGCAGCGGTAAGGCAGGGGCGTGTCGGCGCCTATGATTCTGGCGACCTCAGCCTCTACAGCTTCAGCCCGTCGGCGCTGGCCAGCCTGGCCTGGCGGGTGAACGACCAGGTACTGGCGTATGGCTCGTTGTCCCACGGGGAGAAGTCCGGCGGGGTCAACCTCAGCGTGGCCAGCGCCCCGGTGGCCGGCGCCGACTCGCTGCTGATCGGCAGCGAACGGGCCAACGACGCCGAACTGGGCATCAAGACCACCCTGCTGGACCAGCGCCTGCAACTCAATGCCAACCTGTTCTGGACGATTGTGCACGGCTACCAGACCAACGCCTACGACGACGCCAACCTCACCAGCTACCTGACCAACGCCGGCAGCGTGCGCAGCCGTGGCCTTGAGCTGGACAGTACCTGGCGGGTGAGCCGTGGCCTGACGCTGAGCCTGAACGGCTCGTGGAACGATGTGCGCTACCTGTCCTACGACAACGCCCCATGCCCGGCGGAGGTGGCCTTGCGCCCCGGGGCCCCGGCCGCCTGCGACCTCAGCGGGCATAACGTGGTGGGCGCGGCCAAATGGATTGCCAACACCAGCGCCAGCTACCAGTGGGACCTGGACAACGGCCTGCAACCCTACGTGAACGGCAACTACGCCTGGCGCTCGCAGGCGGTGGGCACGGTGGACGATTCGCGCCTGGCGCAGTTGCCGGGGTATGCGCTGGTCAACCTGTCGGCGGGGGTGCGCGGCGACTGGGGCCAGGGCCAGTGGGACGTGTCGCTGTGGCTGAAGAACGCCTTCGACAAGACCTACTACACCACCCTGTGGAACTCGCCCAACGGCGCCTACACCGGGGTGCTGGGTACGCCGCGCACCCTGGGCATGAGTGCACGCTACGACTTCTGAGGCGTGGGCTTCAGGAGTGCGCCTGCACCACCCAGCGTACCTTCGCCAGCGCCGCGCGCAGCGTGTCCAGGTCCACCGAGCCCAGCGCCAGCCTGAGTGCACGCGGCACGTGACTGGTGGTGGCGAACGGCTGCGCGGTGGACACCGCCACCTGTTCGCGCATCAGGGCGGCGGCGATCTGTTCGGCGCGGGCGTCATCGGCCAGCGGTAGCCACAGAAAGTACGAAGTGGGGTGGGTGACGCAGGGCATGCCCGCCAGTACTTCGCGGGCGATGGCCTGCCTGGCCTGGGCATCGGCGCGCTTCTCGGCTTCCAGGCGCTCCACCGTGCCGTCCTCGATCCAGGCGCAGGCAATGGCGGTCATCACCCCGGGGGTGTTCCAGGTGGTGGCGCGAATGGAGCGCTCCAGCGCGGCAACCTGGTGCGGCGGGGCGGCAATGAAGCCCACGCGCAGGCCGGTGGCGACGTTCTTCGACAGGCCTGACACGTACAGCGTGCGCTCCGGTGCCAGCTGGGCCAGGGGCGGCGGCGCGTCGTCGGCCAGGAAGGCGTAGGCGGCGTCCTCGATCAGGTGCAGGTTGTGGGTGCGGGCAATCGACACCAGTTGTTCGCGCTGCTCCTGGCTCATCACCCAGCCCAGCGGGTTGTGCAGCGTGGGCATGCTGTACACCGCGCGTACCGGGCGGCTGCGGCACAGCCGCTGCAGGGCGCCGAGGTCCGGCCCGTGGGGCGTGACCGGAATCGGTAGCATCTCGAGGCGCAACGCCTCGGCCAGCACCTTGAACCCGGAGTAGGTGAGGGCGTCGACCGCGATCACGTCGCCGGGCTGCAGCAGGGCCATCAGCACCACGGCCAACCCGTGCTGGGCGCCGCTGACGATCAGTACCTGCTCTGGATTCACCTCTAGCCCGCAACCGAGCAGGTGCCGGGCGATGCAGGCGCGTTCATGGGCGCGCCCGGCATGGGGCTGGTAGCGCAGCAGCGCCTCCAGGTCGCCGCTCAGTGCCAGCTGGCGCAAGCCGCTGCGCAGCAGGTCGGCCTGGCCGGGCAATGCCGGGTAGTTGAAGTTCAGGTCGGCCATGCCGGCGGCCACCACCTGCTGGTCGACGCCCAGGTCGGGCGGCAGCGAGGTTTCGCGCACGAAGGTGCCGCGCCCGGTCTCGCCGCTCACCAGGCCCATCTGCTCGAGTTCGGCATATACCCGTGACGCGGTGACCAGGGCCAGGCCATGGGTCGCGGCCAGGTGACGGTGGGTGGGCAGGCGGGTGCCAGGGGCGAGCCTGCCGTCACGAATGTCGGCGGCAAAGGTGTCGACCAGGGCCTTGTAGCGCGAGCGAGGCATGTGCAGATGTATCCATGACGATTTTTTGATTGTGCTGATCGTCGGCCCTAGCATGGTTTTTGGCAAGCGTGCCCTTACCCCTGCAACCTGTCGAGCGTGACTTCAATGGAACAGACTCTCAAACCTCGTACCCTGGACGACACCACCCGTGGCTGGATCAACGGCCTGATCGGCGTGGTGATTTTCAGCGGCTCCTTGCCGGCCACGCGCCTGGCGGTGCTGGAATTCGACCCGGTGTTCCTCACCGTGGCGCGTGCCGCCATTGCCGGTGTACTGGCGCTGGCCTTGCTG
This sequence comes from Pseudomonas sp. PS01300, assembly GCF_029960155.1. Lineage (NCBI taxonomy): Bacteria > Pseudomonadati > Pseudomonadota > Gammaproteobacteria > Pseudomonadales > Pseudomonadaceae > Pseudomonas > Pseudomonas sp. PS01300. The sequence continues at coordinate 14,783 of NZ_JASCPN010000083.1, forward strand.
ATGCTGCTCAGGCAACCGCGCCCGACCCGGGCTCAGGTAATGCCCTTGATCGTGGTGTCGCTTGGGGTGGTGGTGGGGTTTCCGCTGCTGACCGCGCTGGCCCTGCAGTACGTGACCTCGGCGCATTCGATCGTGTTCATCGGCATGCTGCCGCTGGCCACCGCGGTGTTTGGCGTGCTGCGCGGGGGCGAGCGCCCGCGCCCGGTGTTCTGGCTGTTTTCGGTGCTGGGGTGCTTGATGGTGGTGGGCTTTGCGTTGTCGCAGGGCTTGGCGGCGTCGCCCCAGGGTGACCTGCTGATGCTGCTGGCGGTGGTGGTGTGCGGCCTGGGTTATGCCGAGGGGGCGCGGTTGTCGCGGGCGCTGGGCGGTTGGCAGGTGATCTGCTGGGCGCTGCTGGTGTCGTTGCCGGTGATGCTGGTGCTGACCTGGTACCTGGCGCCGTCGACGTTCGCGGGTATCAGCCTGCCGGCGTGGGTGAGCCTGGGGTATGTGTCGCTGTTCAGCATGCTGATCGGTTTCGTGTTCTGGTACCGCGGCCTGGCCCAGGGCGGGATTGCGGCGGTGGGGCAGTTGCAGCTGCTGCAGCCGTTCTTTGGCCTGGCCTTGGCGGCGGGGTTGCTGGGCGAGCAGGTCAGCCCGGGGATGCTGGGGGTGACGGTGGGGGTGATCCTGTGTGTGGCGGGGGCGAGGCGGTGGGCGCGGTAGACGGTTGCGCCCAGCCTGGGCTTTTGAGCCGAACTCATCTGATCCGCTTTTTGCCTCGCTAGCTGCATCTGTTTCCAGATCAGAAGGGGGCAGACAATGTGGCCTTCGACAGCCGCACCCCCTCAGTTAGGAGCTCCCATGGGCAAGATGGCAATTTTTGTATTCGGCTTTCTGGTATTGGCCTTCGCAATCGGAGCACTGGGTACCATCTCCCCCCTGTAACCCCCGCCACACCCCGCACAAAACCAGGAAGGCGCCGAGACTCCCGCGCCTTCTTTTCTATTCTGCCACCAAGCCCTTGTTCACCCGCCACGCCAGCGGCAGCGTGAGCAGCAGCGTGGCCGCCAGCACCACCACCGCCGTGGGCACCCCGGTAACGTCCCCCAGCCGCCCGAACACCACCGGTGCCAGCGCGCCGCCACCGATGGTGCCGGTGTAGAACAGCGCGAAGGCCTGCTCGTGCTTGCCGGCAGCCGCCAGCTCCGGCACCACGCCATACAGCACCGACGAGGTGCCGTTCAGCGCCAGGCCCAGCAACGGCAGCATCACCAGCGTGGCCGAATACGGCAGCACCACCGCCAGCACGATCAACAGTGCAGTCCCCGCTTCGGTGAGCGAGACGGTTTTCAGCAGGCCGATGCGTGCGCCCAGGTAGCCGCACAGCAGCTTGCCGAAGGCCCCGCCCACGAACAGCAGCGTCAGCGCCAGGCCGATACCGGCGGTGCCGGCGCCCTTGAGCCTGAGCAGAAACGGCAGGAAGGTCAGAAACCCCATGCGCACCGCGCTGTCGAGCATGCCCAGCATCAGCAGGGCACGCAGGCCGCCCGGCGAGCCGTTTCCGGTGGCCAGCTTCGGCGCCTTGCCGCCCGCCGCCAGGGCCTGGGCCCGGGAGGGGATCAGCCACCACAGCAACACCGCCGCAGCCACACCCAGCACGCCCAGCAGCGTTGCACCGGTACGCCAGCTGACGGCCACCAGCAGCACGCCCATCAGGCCCGGAATGACCGCCTTGCCGATATCGCCCGCGAAGTTGTAGTGCGACAGCGCCTGCTTGACCCCGCCGCCCGCCGCGTGGCTGTCGGTGATCATCGAGGAGGCCAGCGGGTGCTGGGTACTGGCGCCCAGCCCGCCCAGCATCAGCGCCACCAGCAGCACACCCAGGCCGGTGGCCTGGCCGGCGACCAGGTAGGCCACGCCGGCCAGCAGCGTGCCGCCCACCAGCAGGCGCTCGCGGCCAAAGCGCCGGGCCGCGCGGCTGGCCAGCAGCTGAAAGCCGGCCATCATTCCGGAATAGGCCCCGCGCAACAGGCCCACCTGGGCCAGGCTGAGGCCGAACTGCGCCTGCCACAGCGGCAGCAGCACGTAGATCACGTCGGTGAGCCCGTCGTGCACCGCGTGGGCGCTGCAGCCGGCCAGCAGCGAGCGGCGGCGCACCGAGGTTTCGGTGGTGACGGTGGCGTTACGGGGTACCGTTTCTTCCATGGATGACAAACCCTTCGCGTTCGGTCAGACGCTCGTAGTATGCCCGAACCGCTGCAAAATCCGGATGCTCCAGCGGGGTTTCGAACCAGCGATTGACCGACAGGCCGATGGCGATGTCCGCCAGTGAAAAGTCCTGGCCACTGACGTAGGCGCCGGTCGATTCGAGCTGGCGGTCGAGGATCTGCAGGTTGGTGGTCCACTGCCTGCATGCCGCCGCCAGTGCCTCGGGGTCCTGATGGTCGGGGGAATGGCGCACCAGCGACAGGAAGGGGTAGGTCCAGGACTTGTTGAGGTCGGTGGCCTGCCAGTCCATCCACTGGTCCACCCGTGCGCGCACCCGGGGCTCGGCGGGGTAGAGGTGCTGCCCGTGGTACTGGTTGGCCAGGTAGCGCAGGATGCTGTTGGACTCCCACAGCACGAAGTCGCCGTCCTTGATCACCGGCACCATGGCGTTGGGGTTGAGGGCCAGGAACTGCGGGCTGAAGGTGGACCTGAAGCCCGAGCCCCAGTCCTCGCGCTCGAAGGCGATACCCAGCTCGGTGCAGGCCCATAGCACCTTGCGTACATTGATGGAGGAAGCTTTGCCGAGTATCTGCAGCATGGGAGGCCCTTGTGGTTCGGTAGGGGAGTGAGGCGCGTCAGGCGCCGGTGGTGTCGTCGAGCGAGGCCATGTCGATCACGAAGCGGTAGCGCACATCGGAGCGCTGCATGCGTTCGAACGCCTCGTTGATCTGGTCCATGCGGATCATTTCACACTCCGGCAGAATGTTCTTCTTCGCGCAGAAGTCGAGCATCTCCTGGGTTTGCGCAATCCCGCCAATCGGCGAGCCGGCCAGGCGCCGCCGGCCGAGGATGAACGGCACGGTCAGTTGTTCGTCGATCGGCCCCACCTGGCCGACGATCACCAGGGTGCCGTCCACGTCCAGCAGCGACATGTAGGGCGACACGTCATGGCGCACCGGCACCGTGTCGATGATCAGGTCGAAGCTGGAGCGCGCGGCGGCCATGGCCTTGGCGTCGGACGACACCAGCAGCTTGTCGGCGCCCAGCGCCCGCGCATCATCGAGTTTGTCGGGGGTGCGGCTGAGCACCGTGACGTCGGCACCCAGGCCCGCCGCCAGCTTCACGGCCATGTGCCCCAGCCCGCCCAGGCCGATGACCGCGACGCGGCTGCCGGGCCCGGCATTCCAGGTGCGCAGCGGCGAGTAGGTGGTGATGCCGGCGCACAGCAGCGGCGCGGCCTTGGCCAGGTCCAGGCCGTCGGGCACGCGCAGCACGAACTCCTCGCGCACTACAAGGTGCTTGGAATAGCCGCCGTAGGTGGGTTCGCGGGTGATGCGGTCCAGGCTGTTGTAGGTTTGCGTGTTGTTCTCGCGGCACAGCTGTTCCTCGCCCTTGCGGCACTGGTCGCACTGCTGGCAGGAGTCGACCATGCAGCCCACCGCCACGGCGTCACCGACCTTGTAGCGGGTGACCTGGCTGCCCACCTCGGTCACGCGCCCGACGATCTCGTGGCCTGGCACGATCGGGTAGCGGCTGAAACCCCAGTCGTCGCGGGCCTGGTGCAGGTCGGAGTGGCATACGCCGCAGTACAGGATCTGCATCGCCACGTCGTTGGGGCGCAGGGCGCGGCGTTCGAACTTGAAGGGTGCCAGCGGTGCTTCGCGGTGCTGCGCTGCATAGCCAATGGTGTACATGTTCACCTCTCGTCACGCTCGGGAATGGGGACCAGGGTTTCAATATAGCCAGCATGGCGGGCTTCGGTGGGCGGGTAGGGATATTGGCGGGAACTCTTGGCCTGGGGGGCCTATCCTAATGAATGTAGGTTCCCCCCCATCACGGAGGCATCGTCATGCGCCGTTTACTGCTGGTTTCTTCCCTTGTGCTCTGCCTGCCTTTGGGCACGGCCCTGGCCCGTGTGGATGGTCGCGATGTCGCCACCTCCGCCGGGGTTTCCGCCTCGTTGTACTCGACCTTCAAGGACGACAAGCTGGTGATTCCGGCGCGCGATGATGCTTCGACGTTCATCGCCAGCGGCGGCGAAATTCGCGGTGTGTACCTGGAGTCGATGCTGCAGCGTATCCGTCAGCAGAACCCTGGGTTGCAGGCCAGTGACGAAGACCTGGCCAAGGCGATACTGACCCAGGATGAGCTGGGGGCGGGGCAGTAAGGCGCCGCAGGCAAGGTGAGCCCATCGCGGGTCAAGCCCGCTCCCACAGGGATCTTCATGGCCTTTGTGGGAGCGGGCTTGACC
>NZ_JASCPN010000084.1:0-18308 GCF_029960155.1 Pseudomonas sp. PS01300
GGCTCCTGCAGGGGACGCAACCGTTGCAGGAGCCGGCCTTGCCGGCGAAGCTTTAAGTTTGCCCCGGGCTGTGCACAACCGTACACTGCGCCGCGTTTTGTCCGGGGTTAACCACAATGCTGTTTCTGATCCGCATGCCCCTCCTGGGCCTGCATTTTGTTCTGGTGGGCATACTGGGTGTGCTCATCGGCCTGTGTCGGCCTTTCAACCCCGACAACAGCCGCGTGTTCGCGCGCCTGTATGGCTGGCCCGCCACCTGGCTGATGCGCCTGCAGGTACAGGCCGAAGTCGGCCCGCTGTTCGACCAGCCCCCGGGCTGCGTAATCGTGGCCAACCACCAATCCAACCATGACCTGTTCGTGCTCGGTCACGTGGTGCCGCCGCGCACGGTGTGCATCGGCAAGAAGAGCCTCAAATGGATCCCCCTGTTCGGCCAGCTGTTCTGGCTGGGCGGCAATGTGCTGGTCGATCGCAGCAACGCCTACCAGGCCCGACGCGCCATGCAGACCACCACCCGCACCCTGCAGGAACAGGACACCTCGATCTGGGTATTCCCCGAGGGCACGCGCAACGCCGGCGATCGGTTGCTGGCCTTCAAGAAGGGCGCGTTCCACATGGCCATCGAAGCCGGCGTGCCCATCGTGCCGGTGTGCGTCAGCCGCTACGCCAGGCGCCTGAACCTCAACGGCTGGCGCAAGCAGAAGGTGATCATCCGCTCGCTGGCGCCGATCTCCACCAACGGCATGACCCACCAGGATGTTCCCGCCCTGGCCGAGCAGTGCCGCGAACAGATGCAGCGCTGCATCGACCTGATGGAAAAAGAATTGCAGGCCAGCCGCGCAGTTGCCGATTTGTCGTAGTCATACCAAGCTAGGGGCATGACAACGGGGGAAAGGCACAACCATGGGTCGAGTCGTAGCGGCAGCGGTCTACAGCGCCGGTAGAAAAGTCACCAACATCAGCCTCGACGAGGGCGCCGAGTGGGCCAGCAAACCGGGGCACTTCGTGTGGATCGGGCTGGAAGAGCCCTCCGCGCAGGAACTGGCCAATCTGCAGCGCCAGTTCAACCTGCATGAACTGGCAATCGAGGATGCGCTGGAAAAGCACAGCCGGCCGAAGCTTGAAACCTTCGGCGATGCCTTGTTCATCGTGACCTATTCGCCGGTACGCCAGGACGGCAGGCTGGAGTTCATCGAAACGCATATCTTTGCCGGCAACGGCTACATCATCACCTGCCGCAACGGCCACTCCAAATCCTATGCCCTGGTACGCCAGCGCTGCGAGGCCCGGCCGCTGCTGCTCGAGCACGGCGAAGACTTCGTGCTGTATGCACTGCTCGACTTCGTCACTGAAAACTACCAGCCGGTAAGCGAGGCGATTCACAGCGAGATCGAAGAGCTGGAAAACAACGTACTCAGCAGTTCGCTGCAGGAAGACGATATCCGCCGCCTGCACGGCCTGCGTCGCGACATCCTGCGCCTGCGCCGCTATGTGGCACCGATGGTCGAGATCAGCGAAGAGCTGCAGCGCCTGGCCTTCCCGTTCATCGACAAGAACATGCGCCCGTATTTTCGCGACGTGCAGATCCACGTGACGCGGCAGATGGAAGACCTGTCGAGCATCCGCGACATCGCCAGCCAGACCATCGAGATCGGCATGCTGCTGGAGTCGTCACGCCAGAGCATCACCCAGCGCAAGTTCGCCGCGTGGGCGGCGATCCTGGCCTTCCCCACCGCCGTGGCGGGTATCTACGGGATGAACTTTCAGAACATGCCGGAGCTGAGCTGGCACTACGGCTACTTCACCGTGCTGGGGGTCATCGCCCTGGGCTGCACGGCACTGTTCGCCAGCTTCAAGCGCTCCGGCTGGCTGTAGGCCTCAGGCCGCGCTGCCCTGTGGCTTGTGCGCGACAAAGCGCATCATCCACTCGGCCACCGTGGTGCCCTGGTGTTGCTGGTCGAGGCTGGCCACGCCCTTGCTGTAGACCTCCGGGCCCAGGTGCTGCTGGCGCAGCTCGAGCAAGGCACGGGAATAGTCGTGGATGAACTCGGGGTGGCCCTGGAAGCACAGCACCTGGTCGCCAATGTGATAGGCGGCATAGGGGCAGAAGTCGCTGGAGGCGATCACCGTGGCGTTTTCGGGCAACTGGGTAACCTGGTCCTGGTGGCTGATCAGCAGGGTCAGTTCCTCCACCTGCGGGCTCATCCACGGCGCCTTGGCCGCCATCACGTAGCGGTGGGTTCCCACCCCCCAGCCCTGGTGCGCGCGCTCGCTGCGCCCGCCCAGCAACAGGGCCAGCAACTGGTGGCCGAAGCATACGCCCAGCAGCTTGTCGCCGCGCTTGTAGCGGTCCAGCAGAAAGGTCTTGAGCCTGGCGATCCACGGGTCGTCGCCAAACGAGTCGGCCTTGCTGCCGGTCACCAGATAGGCGTCGAACAACTCGTCGTCGTCGGGGTATTCACCGTTCATCACGTTGTACACGCGAAATTCGGCGGCAATCGGCTGATGGGTGAACAGGTGCTCGAACATCCGTCCGTAGCCCTGATACTGATCGACCAGCTCGGGTCGCAGGACATCGGTTTCCAGGATGCAGATGCGTAACGACATAGATTTAGTCCCGAACGACATGAGGCACAAAGTGTCGCTAGAGCCTGCCGCGAATGGCGCTCGGAGGCAAGTGTTCACTCGGACGAACGGTCACACTGTGCAGGCCATGCCCCGGAGCGCACGCACGTGTCTAGCTGAAGGGATGGTCGCCGGATGGCCCTTGGCCTCATAGCCGTAGTGCCTTAGAACCCACCATTTAATACGAAAGCGTTCTAAAACACGGGTGACGTTGACCCTAAGGTTAGTTGTATATCGAAGCAAAGCAGGTCCGATGCGGGGGCAACGCGGACATTTCGACAGCGCTCGCGGGTTATCACGGACCCTGGCCAAGGACGCCACACGGCATTCAGGAATAACAACAAAAAGGCAGACCGCCATGTTCAAGCACTCCAAAGTACGTCAAGCCGGCCTCATCCTCTTCGCCACGACGCTGCTGCTGATCGTGCCCAACCTCACACGACTGTTCGGCTGAAGCCCACCCGTTCTGTAACCAGGCATCATCGCAACGCTGGTGTATCCTGCCGGCCTGAATGGTTGGAGAGCACCCGATGCGTCATTGCCTTGCCCTGATCCTGCTGTTGAGCCTGCCCCTGCACGCCGCACAGCTGACCCTGAACCTGGGCGGCGCCGAGCGCCAGTGGAGCACCGCTCAACTGCTGGCTCACCCGCAGGCGCGGGATATCCGCATCGACGGTGACGTTTCCTACAAGAAGACCATGCACTACCGCGCCGTGCCCATGGTGGCGCTGCTGGAGGGCGTAGCCCCCGGCGATCATCTGCAGGCCGTGGCGCTGGATGGCTTTGCCGCCGAACTGCCCGCTGCCCCGTTGCTCGGCAACGGCCCGGCACGCGCCTGGCTAGCCATAGAGGACCCCGCCCACCCATGGCCAGCCCTGAGCAAGGGCAAAGGCAGCGCCGGGCCCTTCTACCTGATGTGGACCCAACCGCAGGCAGGCCGGATCAGCCCCGAACAATGGCCTTTCCAGCTTGCCACCATGCGCCGCCTGGCCCCTGTGGCATCGCGCTTCCCGGCACTGCTGCCAGACCCGCAACTGCGTGAGGACGACCCGGTCAACCTGGGCTTTGCCGTGTTTCAGAAAAACTGCCTGGCCTGCCACCGACTCAACGGTGCCGGCGATGCGCAGTTCGGGCCCGACCTGAACCAGCCCTTCAGCCCCACCGAGTACTTCCAGCCGGCGTTCTTGCGCCGATACATCCGCAACCCGCAAAGCCTGCGCCAGTGGCCACAGGCGCGCATGCCCGGCTTTGCCGAAACGGTGATCAGCGACGCAGAACTGGACCAGTTGCTGGGGTATCTGGCGCACATGGCCAGCCGCAAGCGGTCCGGGGTGGAAGTACCCTGAAAATGGATGGGGGCGGCATGGCCGCCCCGCGGATACACAGGTTCAGGCGAGCAGTCGCTCCTGCTTGACGCCCCAGCCCTGTATCTGGCCGCCCAAAGGGGAAACTGCCAGCTCGAAGTCATGCTCGAACTCGCCGATGCCGCCATAGGTGGCGAACATCAGTTTGCTCAACTCCAGCTGCCACCCCTCGTCGCTTTCGCGTACCTGGGTGTTGATCGATTCACCACGAAACTTGCCTGCGGCCCTGCGCGCCCGCTCCTCGTCCGGGAACACCGCATAGAACTCGATGGGATGGATCTGGGCAAAATCGAAACCGCCTTCTTTCATGCGGCGTAGAACCGTGCTGCTGATGTCCTCATACGGGCTGCTCATGAATCGTCCTCCTCGTCGCGATGGATAGACTTTCAGTGCATTACGCACTGACCCACCCTGCCAAACGTGGGTGGGCAACTCGAGCGGATGTAGCGGATGCAGCGATGGTTTAAGGGAAAAGGGCCGGCTGGGTAAATAACCCGTGACCCTGGCTGCAGACTAGCGCCAATCACAAGCGTATGCCAGTAGCGCGAGCGCTCAGGGCTGTTCTTTGATTTCCTTGATCTCCACGCCACTGTCCTGCTTCAGCCATTCGGCAGTGGGCATCGACACGCGGCCCTCGAAATCATTGAGGTCCGCCTTGTCCACGACAGGATAGAGGTGGGCGCGAATCACCCGAGCCGCCTCTTCGATACTGGGCTGCTGCTCGGCGTCAAACGACAGCGAGGTCCTTTCGCCTTTCTGGTCAACAAAGGTAATTACCCACGCTTTCATTGGATTCTCCTCAGTAACGCGACTCAGGGTGAATCAGCCTTACCTTCCGTTGACCCCGCGCCTGAGCGGTTGTTCAGTCGGCCTGCGGCGCAAAACGATGGCCGCCCGGCAGCGCCCGGATGCTTTTCAGGGTCTGCAGCATATCGACGCGGGTGCGCTCGAACGCAAGCTGCGGCTGGGAATGATCATCGAGCACCGTCAGCCCCACGCCAGGCTGGTATCCAGTGGGCGGAGCGTCGCCGTCGAGCGTGAACGTTTCGTAATCCACCGGCTTGTGGTACGCATCATAGGCCTTGTAGCGCGCACCGCGAAGGTTGCCGTCGAGGGCGCCGACAAGCACGCGCAGCGGGCCGAACATGTCGGTCTGGACGAGCGTCGGAAACCGCCTGGAAATCACCTGCTCCAACAGCTTCGGCATGAAATCGGCGTCTTTCCTGATCTCGCGCCCCATGCTCAGGCGGTGCAGCAGGTGCGGGTTGCCCACGGGGTTGAAGCCCAGCGTTATCGAATGATGCGGGGCGCCATCGTCGGCAATGAACCCGAACGGCAGGCAAAAGCCGCGCTGCTGCGGGATTTCGTATTGCTCGCGGGTTCGAAAGGCCGCCAGCAAGGCACGCGCCCTGGGCTCGACACGTTCCAGTGAGACCGGTACGCCGGCAGCGTCCGACCCTGCATGAAATACAAAGCGATAGATGCGCTGGTTACGCCAGAGATGGGCCGTCATCTCACCCGGCACCCAGTCGGCGAACGTATCTGCTATCCCCAGGTCCAGAAAGCGCTCTTGCTCGAACAATGCGTCGGTCGGCCACTTGGCCTGTTCCTCGAGATAAGCTGCGCGTTCAGCCTCCAGTTTGACGGTGGGGCGCCCCGTGGCCGAGAACTCGCGGATCATGTCGTTGAGTACGAACAACTCGGTGCTCACCCAGTTGATTCGCGTAATGGTGTCGTCCAGGGCGCGATGCTGTTCAAGCAACGCGGAATAGTCTTCGTCGTCAGCCTTTTTTGCATCGATCTGGGCTTGCAGCGCGTCGATCTGCGCACGTACCACGCGTGTTTGCGCCGAACCGCGATTAGGCCCGTGGATAAGCTGCAGGCGATCGAAGACATTGCGATCCGTCACGGGGCTGACTTCGATCTTCACCAGGTAGGTCTGCTCGGGTGTCACGCCCTCGCCATACATGATCTGCTGGCCACCCGGGGCGATGGTTGGGCGCACGGGGTCGAAGTCCGGCTTTTGCCAGTAGCCCCCGGCAAGGTGCCAGGCAATCTCCTTGGGCACATCGAACTGCACCCGCCCCATGCACTCGGTACGCCAACCCGGCGGCGTCTGGTAATCCGGCTCACCCAGCGCCGACAGGGGCGCTGCCAGCAACGCCAGCCACATCCAGCTCATGTGTAACGACTTCATGTACGTTTCCTTTTCTGTGCCACTTGCGGTGCGTTCGGCAGGGCCTGCACCTGCCCCAGTATCTCGACGGCTTCTGTCTCCAACAGCTTCAGGCTCAGGCCGTCGCGGCTGTGCAACTGGTCCACCTGCAGGATCATCGAAGGAACGGGCGTGGCGCCCAGGTGCGCTGCGCGCAGCTGGAATGTTTCGCGGCGATCCGTTTCGTGTTCGAGGTACCACTTGGTCAGCGTGGTGGTTTGCAGGATGGTCATCTGCCCCAGCCGGAACTGGCGTTCCGGCAGTTGCTCAAGTACGGGGAAATCAGCGCGATCGAGCGACAGGTCGGCGGCCCGCCGGGCCTCGAACTGCTCGCGCAGCGACTGGCTGGCCACCTGAAGGTCGTAGCGGACCGCCTCCTGGTGCCGCCCGAACCACGCGGCGCGCACCACATAGGGGGCTGTGCCGTCATCGGCCAGAAAGCCGAACGGCAGGCATATACCCGGTTGCCGAGGCACTTCGAAGGCGGCGCGGGGACGCAAGGCGGCGAGCACACGGCGCACATGCGGGTCCAGCCGCTGCAGCACCTGCTCGTTGCTCACTCCACGTTCGATGTAACCGAAGTTGAGCTTGTAGACGCGCGACTGGCGCCACAGCACCACGGTCAACCCATGCTCGTTGTACACCGCATAGCCATCCTCCAGGGCAAAGTCCGGCAGGACTTGCCACTTGAAGCGATCGGAGACGGGGTACCCCGCGTCTTCACGGTTGAGCCGCTCAAGCCGCGCCTGCAGCGTGTCCACTGGCCAGCCCTTGCCCGCGAAGTCGGCGATCATCGCCTCGAGCGACGCCCGCTCACCGGGGATCTTGTCGATGCGCTCGAAGGTGCGCGCTAGTGCCTTGTACCGTTCGTTCAAGGCGTAGTACTCGCTCGGCTTCTGGGCCTTTAGGTACGGGGTCATCAGGTTCCCGATGCGTGTCTGCTCGGCCATGATGTACTCGCCCTGCGCATTGGCCCGGCTCAGGACCAGACGATCCTTGAGGCGGTCGTACAGCTCACGGGTAGTGAGCGGGCTCACATCGATGGTGACCAGGTGCGATTCCCCGGAGAACACCGGCGCGCCATAGTCGGCCTGCCACGTATCGCCACCAGGCATGAAGCGGGCGAACGGCTCGCCCAGGCGAAGACCGCTCATTTGCCACTCCAGGCTGGCCGGTACCACAATGCGCGAGCGCCCTACACATTCCTGAGCCATCTGGGGCGCAGGCGATACGGCATCAGCCACCGCCTGGATCGAATGGCACAGGCAAACCAGCAACACGAACACACGCACGCAAACATCCTTTTGCGGGACCGCTGTCGGCCCCTCTTGCTGAGGCGCGTGATTTGAGCACCCACGGCCCGAAAAGCCAAGACCCCGGCAAGCCGGGGTCCTGGTCAGTGCAACAGCCCGTGCGTCATTGCGGCGTGCTGTGGGTCACGCCGGCAGTGTTGTCCAGCAGGCTCTTGGTCGCGGTCTGGATGTAGGACTCCAGCTTGCGGCTCAATTGTGCCTGGTCCGGGCTTTCGATCACCTCGGCCTTGAAGTTGGCCCCAAGCTGGTAACGGTACATGCGCGGCGACATGTCCTTGGACTGGATCAGAATGCGATCGCCCTGCACCAGGCCGACGATCTGCTCACTGCCCGATGGCTTGATCATGCCGATGCCTTCATCGCCGGCCGGCAGGTTGAGCAGGTCACGCCCCCAGCACTGATGACGGGTTTCGCCCCCCAGTCGGCCCATGATGGTCGGCACGATGTCGACCTGGGTGCCCACGGTGTGGCTGACCGCACCGAACTTTTCCTGGATGCCCGGCGCAATCAGCAGCAGCGGCACGTTGAAGCGGCCCAGGTCCAGTTCGGTGACCTGCTGGGCATTGCCGAAGCCGTGGTCGCCGACGATCACGAACAGGGTTTCCTTGAAGTACGGCTCCTTGCGCGCCTTCTCGAAGTACTGGCCCAACGCCCAGTCCGAATAGCGCATGGCGGTCAGGTGCTCGTTCAGGCGGCCCTGGTCGGTCACCGGCTGCACCGGCAGGTCCTTGGGCAACGCATACGGAGTGTGGTTGGACAGGGTCTGCAGCAGGGCATAGAACGGCTTCTTGCCATAGTTGTGCGCAAGCTCCTGTGCGCCGCGGTCGAACATGTCCTGGTCGGACACGCCCCACGTCGGGTCGGAGAATACCGGGTTGACGAAGTCATTGCGGCCGATGAAGGTGGTCATGCCCTGGTTGCCGAAGAACCCGGACTGGTTGTCCCAGGCAAAGTCGCCGTTGTAGACGTACACGTCGTCATAGTCGCGGGCGCTGAGCAGCGCCGGCAGGCCGGACAGCTTGTGGCCGCCTTCCGGCGTCTGCATCAGGTATTCGAAGCCTGGCAGGTTCGGGAAGCAAGCCATGGTGGCGAACATGCCCTGGTGGGTATGGGTGCCGTTGGAGAAGAAACGGTCGAACAGCAGACCTTCCTTGGCCAGCTTGTCGAAGTACGGGGTGATGTTGGTGGTACTGCCCAGCGCGCCCACCGAGTGGCCGGCGAAGCTCTCCATCAGGATTACCACGACGTTCTTGATCGGCAGGCTGTTGGCCGCAGGCGGGGTGAAGTCACGGCGGATCGCCGCGCTGTCGGCATCCACCAGCTGGTCGTGCTCGGTCAGGATCATGTCGCGCACGGTCTGCTGGGCCTGGCTCTGGTCGAGGGTAGCCTTCCAGATGTTGCCGCGGTCTTCGCCAAAACGGCTGTGGGCGGCGTCGATCAGGGTCAGGGTGCCGTTAAGGCCCAACTGGTTGACGAAATTGGAGTCGGTAGTGAACGCGTCACCCCAACGCATCGGCGGGCCCTGGCGCAAGGTGCCACGGGCGGCGATCACAGCCACCAGCAGGATCACCACAAATACCGCGCCACGCAGGTACCAGGGCGCCACGCTGCGCAGGCCGGCGACGTTGCTGGAGTACTCGCCGCGCGGGCGGGTAAGACGGTCGATGCCCTTGAACAGCAGGCTCAGCACCCAGGTGCCAAAGGCCCAGGCCAGCAGGTAGCGCACCACCGGAAAGCCATACCAGAGCATGCTCAGAACGGTCTTGGGGTCTTCCTTCACATACTGGAACACCAGGCCGTTGAGACGCTGGTGAAACTCGCGGTAGAAGTCCATCTCCATCAGGCCGAGGAACATCACCACGCTGGAAGCCAGGGTCAGCCATACGCGAAACAGGCCACGGGCGGCCATGGCGCGAGCGCTGAGGATCGCCAGCAGCAGCGGAATGCTCAGGTACACCACCACGCGCAGGTCGAAGCGCAGGCCGTTGAGAAAGCCTTCAGCGACGGTCGAGAGTGGGGTGTCGCCGATCATGTCGCTGTTGTAGAGCAGCAGCGCCAGGCGCACGAGGCTCAGCATCAGCATGATCACCAGGCCGCACAGCAAGGTATAGGCGAGGTGTGATTTGAGCGTTGGTTGCAGCAACGGGCGCGAAGCGGCTCGCTGATGACTCAAGGCATCCGTGTTAGCCATGGACAGGAAGATCCCTAGGGTTCAGATTTTTATGAGGGCCGGGACATTGCGTGGCCCTTGGACGAACGGAAATTCGCGCGCGGATTGTCAGCAATCGAATGTGAAAATTATGTTGAAAACCGCGCCTCGAACAGTAGCTCAGTGTTCGGGTATCGTGTGGGCCAGACATGCCCGGAGCCACTCACCATGTACTTTCGCTACCACCCCAGCCCTATCGGCCAGTTGCTGCTGGCCGGTGATGAACAAGGTCTGCACCTGCTGCACATGGACAGCGCCCACCCCTGGCAACTGGCCGAAAGCTGGCAGCCGGCGGGCGCGCAGCTGGATACGGTAGCGCGACAGCTCGACGAGTATTTCGAAGGCCGGCGCCAGAGTTTCGAGCTGCCCCTGGCGCCACGGGGTACCGAATTTCAACGTGCAGTGTGGTGGGCGCTGCAGCAGATTCCGTATGGCACCACCACCAGCTATGCACAACTGGCGCAGCGCGTCGGGCGGCCGAAGGCGATACGCGCGGTAGGCACGGCCAACGGCGCCAACCCGGTGGCGGTGATCGTGCCGTGCCACCGGGTGATTGGCAGCGACGGCAGCCTGACCGGGTTTTCAGGTGGCCTGGAGCGCAAGCAGCAGTTGTTGCAGCTTGAGGGCGCCTGGTTGATCTGAGCCGCCGCATCGCCGGGCAGGCCCACGCCCACAAGAGCCTGGACTGGCGCTACAGCCTAACGTTGCCCCGTGGCCCGGCAATCGCCCAGATGATAAGGCCCAGCACCGGCAGCAGCAGGATCAGCAGGATCCACAGCACCTTGGCCCCGCCACTGGCGCCGCTCTTGATCACGTTGATGATCGCCCAGATATCCAGCGCCAGAATGACCAGCCCCACCAACCCATTGAACGTCGACCCCATGGTGATACTCCCATGATTGAACCTGCCTTCAGCGTAGCTGGCTATCGGCCCCATAGCGGCGAACCGCTCGTCGCACACGCCGCGCAGTGATTACACTCGATTGATCGACTCCGTACCACAGAGGCCTCCATGCCACCCGCCCAAAGCTCCGCCAACGCCAACCCGACCTCCCTGCGCAGCGCCTGGCTGCACCAGGTTCAGGCCACCCCATGGCTCAGTGCCGGCCTGGCCCTGAGCCTGCTCGCCGTGCTCGGCCTGCTGGTTGCCAGTGCCTGGAACGCGGTGCACGGCGACAACAAGGACAACCTGCACATGGCCCTGCTCGGCGGCCTGGCAGGGTTTGGCGCCACGGCGCTAGGCGCGGTGCTGGCGGTGGTGCTGCGCGACGTCAGCGCCCGCTCGCAGGATGTGATGCTCGGCTTCGCCGCCGGCATGATGCTCGCCGCCAGTTCGTTTTCGCTGATTCTGCCGGGCCTGGAGGCTGCGCGTGAAATCACCGGCAACGGGCCTTTCGCGGCCTTGACCGTGGTGGTCGGCATGGGTCTGGGGGTGCTGCTGATGCTGGGCCTGGACCGCTTCACGCCCCATGAGCACGAAAGCACCGGCCCCTGCGGCCCACAGTCGGAACGCATCAACCGGGTGTGGCTGTTCGTGCTGGCGATCACCCTGCACAACCTGCCCGAGGGCATGGCCATCGGCGTGGGCTTTGCCAACGGCGACCTCAACGTGGGCCTGCCGCTGACCACCGCCATCGCCATCCAGGACATACCCGAAGGCCTGGCCGTGGCACTGGCGTTGCGCGCCACCGGCCTGTCCAACCTCAAGGCTGCGCTGGTGGCGGTCGGCTCGGGGCTGATGGAGCCGATCGGGGCAGTGATCGGCCTGGGCATTTCCACCGGTTTTGCCATCGCCTACCCGGTGAGCATGGGCCTGGCGGCCGGGGCGATGATTTTCGTGGTATCCCACGAGGTGATCCCCGAAACCCACCGCAATGGCCACCAGACCTCGGCCACCCTGGGCCTGATGGGCGGCTTTGCGGTGATGATGTTCCTGGATACCGCGCTGGGCTAGAAGTGTACCGCGACCCGCAGCGCCTCCAGGGCAGGCGCCGCGGCGATGCCGACCTCGGCGCACAGTTCCAGCACCCGCGGCACGTCGTTGCCGTACACCAGCACCATCTGCAATTCGTCGTCCAGCAACTGGCTGATGTTGACCAGGGTGTAGCCGCCGTTTTCCTTGTTCATGCTGCCCATCTGCACCTGGATGCGGTTGAGTGCCGTGAGCGGCTCGACCTTGACCAGTTGCTTGGGCTTGATGTTGAAGGCAACGTCCTTGCCGAACGAGTCGGTGATCTGCTGGAACAGGTCACTGTAGGTGTCGGCCTGGAACAGCACGGTATCGGGCAGGCTGCCGATCACCACCCACTCCCCCAGCGGAATCGGGAAGGTGTCGTCGTAGTTGATGTCGGGGTTGGCCGCCAGGAACGCCTGCGGGTCGGCATAGGCCTGCGCCGCTTCATCGGCGATGCGCTCGATTTCGGCGTCCGGAAGGCAGCCGGAGCTGATTTTGCCGATGAGTTCGACCAGTTGGTTTTTCATGCGGGGGCCCTGCGAGGCGAAAAAAGTCGCCAAGGATAGCCGCAAAAGCCCCCTGGCAGTTAGCCGGCCAGCGCCTGCAACTGGGCGACGGTGTCGGGTGCGCCCATGGTTTGCGCGGCAACCAGTGCGGTGGCGCCCTGCGCGTCGCGGTGATTGGGGTTCGCGCCCTTGCCGAGCAGGTAGGTGACGATGGAGGTGCGGTTGAACATCGCGGCCAGCATCAGCGCGGTACGGCCATCGGCAGACGCTCCATCGATCAGCGCGCCCTTCTCCACCAGCAGCTCGATCATCGCCTGGTTGCCCTTGAAAGCGGCACCGGCAATCGGCAACTGGCCCTTGTCATTGGCAATCTGCGGGTCTGCGCCGTGCTCAAGCAGCACCCTCACCGCTTCAAGGTGGCCGTGGTAGCTGGCAAGCATCAGCAGCGTGTCGCCGTTGCCATTGCGAAGGTTGACCGGCAGGCCCTTCTCCAGCAGACGGCCAAGCATGTCGGCGTCCCCCTTGCGCGCCCGATCGAACACTTCTTCGGCAAAGGCTGCGGCTTCATCGTCGTTCATCGGGGTGGGGGTTGGGTGGTCGGTCATCGGGAACCTCCTGGCTGCGGTAGAGCCCAAGTCTTGGTCAGGGAAGGCTTTGGGTCAACCTCGCAAATCCCATGAGGACGACAGAGCGAATCTATTGGCCGCAGGGCACTGCAAAATGCACTGTGCAAATTGCACGACCATGCAGAATGCACGGCACCCCTTCTGCACGATAACTTTAAGTCATTGTTTTATAAGCTTTTTTTAATCAAGGAAAACTGGCACGGTCGCTGCACCTATCACTTCATGTCTGCCACTCAACAGTCAGGAGCTGATATGGACCTCATCCAGCAAAAATTCGCCTCGGTATTTTCCGCCTACGACGTCACCACCCAGGCTCGCCCTGATGGCGGTGTACTGCTGACGTTGCGCGCCGCCGACGGCAAACAGGTCAAGCGCTCGATTTCGTATGGCCAGCTGCACAGTGCCGAGCAACTGTCGTGGGCGATCAGCGCGATCCGCCGCGACCTGGCCGAGCAGGCCAGCGAGCTGCCGGTGATCTCGATGCTGCAAAGCCAACAGCGGTTCGCACTACCGACCTATCGCTGAATCGCGTAGCGGCCTTTGCTGGCAAGCCAGTGCCAACAGGATCACCCTGGTTCCTGTGAGCGCTGGCTTGCAAGCCAGTGGCCTCGGCGTGATCAATCGTCCAATCGCGCGTAACGCTCGGCCAGCTTCTCACCCGTGAACTGCGCCACTACCCCTTCAGGCCGATTGAACAGTCGCACCGCCACGAAGTGCGGGTTGTCCCCGCCATCGATCCATACCCGCAACCCCGCCGGCACCACGATCAGATCCCCCTTCTCGCACACCACCGCATGCACGTACTCCCCTGCCCGCACGCTGACCAGGCTGCGCCCGGCTGCGAAGAAACGCACCAGGTCATCCGAATACACATGTTCGTCCAGCAGTTCGCTCATCGGATCGCCACTGGCGCTGATCACGTCGACGGCGCGGTAACCGCCTTCATGTTGCAGCCGGTCGATCTGCACCTGATAGGCGGCCAGCACACCGGCCTGGCCAGTATCGGCCTGCACAGGCGACTGCGCCGTCCAGCGCTCGAACCTTACTCCCTGCTCGGCCAGTGTCGCGGCGATGTCTTCAAGGTGGGTCAGCACCTTGTTGGGAATGTCCGGGGTGGACTGGTGAAACACGCTCAGGCTGCTCATGGGGCCTTTCCTCTTTCATTCGAAACGCGATGATAACGGCTGCGACCAGCGCCGCGACGCTGGCAATACTAAAGGTGATGGTGGCGCCCAGGGCGTTCCAGCTGTAGCCCGAATACAGGGCACCCAGCGCACCGCCGGTACCGGCAAGGGCCGCATACAGCGCCTGCCCCTGGCCCTGCTGGCGAGCGCCGAAGTTGCGCTGCACGAAGGCGATGGCGGCCGCGTGAAAACTGCCGAACGTGGCGGCGTGCAGCAACTGGGCGAACAGCAGCACGCCCGGATACTCGGCAAAGGTCCCCAGCAGCCACCAGCGCAAGGCCGCCAGTAAGAGGCTCGCCAACAGCACCCGACGCAACGAGAACCGCGCCAGGATCCAGCTCATGGCCAGGAACATCAGCACCTCGGCCACCACCCCCAGCGCCCACAACATGCCGATGGTGCCGCGGGCATAGCCCAGGCGCTCCAGGTGCAGGGTGAGAAAGGTGTAATACGGGCCGTGACTCAACTGCATCAATGCCACGCACACGTAGAACGCGGCCACGCCAGGGCTGGCCAGTTGCCTGAGAAAGCCGCCACCATCGCTGCGCTCGTGCTGGCCTGGCGGCTGGGCATTGGGCACCCACAGGCTGGCCAGCACGATGCCGGCCATGATCGCCACCAGCGCCACCGGGTAGATGTCCAGGCTCAACCATTCGAACAATCGCCCCAGGGCCACCACGGTGAGGATGAAACCGATCGACCCCCACAGCCGCACCTGGCTGTAGCGCGCAGTCTGACCTTGCAGGTGGGCCAGGGTGATGACCTCGAACTGCGGCAGTACCGCATGCCAGAAGAACGCGTGCAGGGCCATTACCAGCGCCAGCCAGGCGTAGCTCTTGGCCACGAAGATCAACGAAAAGCTGGTCAGGGTGCACAAGGCCCCCAGACGCACGATCAGCAGGCGCTGGCCGCTGCGATCGCCCAACCAGCCCCACAGGTTCGGTGCCACGCAGCGCATCAGCATGGGGATGGCCACCAACTCGCCGATGCGCGCGCTGGAAAACCCCAGGTGATCGAAATACAGCGCCAGAAACGGCGCTGTCGAACCCAGCAAGGCGAAATAGAACAGGTAGAAGCTGGACAGCCGCCAGTAGGGAATCGGCGCCACGGCTCAGCGGGCCGTGGCGTCGACGTCGGGCAGGTGCACTACAGCTGGCCCAGCACCGGGGTGGCTACCCGCACATCGGCGTTCTGGCCGCGGTGGCGCAGCAGGTGATCCATCAGCACGATGGCCATCATCGCCTCGGCGATAGGGGTGGCACGGATGCCGACGCAGGGGTCGTGACGGCCCTTGGTGATGACCTCCACCGGGTTGCCATCCACATCGATGGAACGGCCCGGGGTGGTGATGCTGGAGGTCGGCTTGAGTGCCAGGTGCGCAATGATCGGCTGCCCCGAGGAGATGCCCCCCAGGATGCCGCCGGCATTGTTGCTGAGGAACCCTTCGGGGGTGAGTTCGTCACGGTGTTCGGTGCCGCGCTGGGCCACGCTGTCGAAGCCGGCACCGATCTCCACGCCCTTGACCGCGTTGATGCTCATCAGCGCATGGGCCAGCTCGGCGTCGAGGCGGTCGAAGATCGGCTCGCCCAGGCCGGGCATCACGCCTTCGGCGACCACGGTGATCTTGGCACCCACCGAGTCCTGGTCACGGCGCAGCTGGTCCATGTAGGCCTCCAGCTCCGGCACCTTGTCCGGGTCGGGGCTGAAGAAGGCGTTGTGCTCCACCGACTCCCAGGTCTTGAACGGAATTTCGATAGGGCCCAGCTGGCTCATGTAGCCGCGGATGCGGATGCCCTGGGTGGCCAGGTACTTCTTCGCGATGGCACCGGCAGCCACGCGCATCGCGGTTTCGCGGGCCGAGCTGCGGCCGCCGCCACGGTAGTCGCGCTCGCCGTACTTGTGGTGATAGGTGTAGTCGGCGTGGGCCGGGCGGAACAGGTCCTTGATCGCCGAGTAGTCCTTGGACTTCTGGTCGGTGTTGCGAATCAGCAGGCCGATGGCGCAGCCGGTGGTACGGCCCTCGAACACGCCAGATAGAATCTCGACCTCGTCGGGCTCCTGGCGCTGAGTGGTGTGCCGGCTGGTACCGGGCTTGCGCCGGTCCAGGTCGTGCTGAAGATCGGCCAGCGAAAGCTCCAGGCCCGGAGGGCAGCCATCGACAATGGCGACCAGCGCCGGACCATGGCTTTCGCCAGCGGTGGTGACAGTGAACAGCTTGCCGTAGGTATTGCCGGACATGCAGGGCGCTCCGCGTTCAGCCTGATTTTTAACTGGATGGTAACAAGGCCAACCAGTATACGCAGGGTATACCCTTAGATCACCTCCGGGCGCGAACCTAATGCCGCCGGACGAGTCAAAACGCCACCTCCTCGCTAATGGCCTGATGATGCTGCGCACGTTCGCCCTGTTGTTCCTCCTGTTTACCGGCCTGGCCCAGGCCGCGGCCCCCACGGTACTGCAACGACCGATCAGCCTGGTGACCGACGACGGCACCCTGCAGGGCAGCCTGCTGTTGCCGCGCAGCGACACGCCGCCACCGGTGGTGCTGATCATCGCCGGCTCCGGCCCCACCGACCGTGACGGCAACAATCCCGCCGGCGGACGTATCGACAACCTCAAGCGCCTGGCCCTGCTGCTGGCCAACAACCGCATTGCCAGCGTGCGCTACGACAAGCGCGGGGTGGCCGCCAGCCGCGCGGCAACCCCCGACGAGCGCAACCTCAGCGTCGAGCGCTATGTGGCCGATGCCGTTGCCTGGGGCCATCTGCTCAAGGCCGACCCGCGCTTTGGCCCGCTGATCGTGCTGGGTCACAGCGAGGGCGCACTGATCGCCAGCCTCGCGGCCGAACAGGCCGGCGCCAGCGCGGTAATCTCAGTGGCAGGCAGCGGGCGCCCGGTCGATCAGGTACTGCGCGAGCAACTGGGTGAACGCCTGCCGGCGACCGAGCGGGCCCAGGCCGTACGCCTGATCGAGCAGCTCAAGGCCGGCCAGCCCAGCACCCAGGTACCGCTGCACCTGCGCGACGTGTTTCGCCCCAGCGTGCAGCCGTACCTGATCTCGCTGTTTCGCCAGGACCCGGCCGCCGCCTTCGCCCGCCTCCACTTGCCGGCGTTGATCGTGCAGGGGCGCAACGACGTCCAGGTCGAGGTCAAGGATGCCGAGAGACTGCACGCTGCCAAGCCGGACGCCGAACTGGCACTGATCGACGGCATGAACCACATGCTGCGCATCAGCCCGCGTGCCATGAGCCAGCAGCGCGACAGCTACAACAACCCCGAGCTGCCCCTGGCCAGTGCCCTGGGCGAGCGGATCGTCGAGTTCATTCGTCGATTGCCGGCGGCATGAAGCGAATTGGCGCAAATTGTGTCTCCAGTCTTGCGCAAAGCGGCCGATAAGCCGGTGCAGGCGTCGCCCTTGCGACCCGCCTGCTGTGCACAAAAGGACCGCCGTGATGACTGAAGCCACCCCCCAGGACGCCCCAGACGCGACCGACGAATCGCCAGCCCCGGAAGCGGCCCCGCTGCCCTGGGCGGACGTTGTGCCCGAGCATTTCCAGATGCTGCGCCTGTCCCCGCAGCCCACCGACCGCAACACCGGCGCGCGGCCGCTGCGCTTCGTGCAGTACGGTTATGCCGAACGGCACAACAAGACCCACAGCCTGCTGCGCATGGAAGTGCGCCTGCCTGGGCAGAAGGTGCGCAAGGAGCAGAATCGCCTGGATATCTGGGTGGACCATGAGTTGCACCAGATCAAGATCGGCCCCGACAGTGGCTTGCAGATCGAGCCGGTCAGCCGTGGCCTGGGGCGCTTCCTGTTGTCGCAGGCGGTGCACTGGGTACAGCGCAAGTGGTCGCACTACCGGGTCGAGGGCATGGCCCTGGCCAACAAGGACGCACTCAACGAAGACACACGCCTGCGCCGCGACCAGGTGCTGCGCAGCCATGGCCTGGAGGTCGAGTACGCCGATGCGCAGCACCTGAAGGGGCGCTGCGTGGAAGTCCAGGCAGGTCAGCTCAAGGGTGGCTGGAATACCGACAAGGTGCAGAAGGTAGACATCCTGGATGCTGCGGGCATGCTGCAGCAGGCCGAGCAGAACCTGCAGGAGAAGGAAGCACAACTGCGCGAGCGCGATGAGCGGGTCAACAAGTACCGCCGCGAAGACAGCGGGTTGCGCTTCACCATCACCTGCCTGGTGGCCTTTGCGGTATTCCAGGCCGGGCTGCTGATCTGGATTGCCACCAACCGCTGAAAGCGTTGCGGGTCAAGCCCGCCCCAACACGGCAATGCGGCCCTGTTGGGGCGGGCTTGACC
>NZ_JASCPN010000085.1:0-17637 GCF_029960155.1 Pseudomonas sp. PS01300
GGTCAAGCCCGCTCCCACAGGTAAGGGTGATCCTTGTGGGAGCGGGCTTGACCCGCGATGACGGTGGTGAGGTTCAGACAGGAATCAAGCCATCGGCCCGCAGCAGCGTCTCCAGACAATGCTCCTTGACCCCATAGAACGCCTTGAGCGCCTGGATCTTCTCCAGCAACGCCTGCGCCGCCACCGGCTCGCGCCGCCGGGTGGCCAGGATCATCTTGTTCTTGTTGGTGTGCTCCAGCGAGATGAACTCGAACACCTTGGTCTCGTAGCCACAGGCCTCCAGGTACAACGCACGCAGGCTGTCGGT
Source organism: Pseudomonas sp. PS01300 (assembly GCF_029960155.1). Classification (NCBI taxonomy): domain Bacteria; kingdom Pseudomonadati; phylum Pseudomonadota; class Gammaproteobacteria; order Pseudomonadales; family Pseudomonadaceae; genus Pseudomonas; species Pseudomonas sp. PS01300. Next base: position 308 of record NZ_JASCPN010000085.1, read on the forward strand.
GAGCATCTCGGCCTGCTGCCCCAGGTGCAGGCCGTACTGCAGCATCGGCTTGAGCAACCCCGGGCTGTGCATCTGCGGGCGAATCTGCTTGTGGCAGCACGGCGAGCACATGATGATCGCCGCGCCACAGCGAATACCGGTATGAATCGCGTAGTCGGTGGCAATGTCACAGGCATGCAGGGCGATCATCACCTCGATGGCGCTGGGCACCACGCTGCGCACATCGCCACACTCGAAATTCAGCCCCGGATGCTCCAGGCGCGCGGCGGCGGCATTGCACAGCTCGACCATGTCCGGGCGCAACTCCACGCCCGTCACCTGCGCCTCGCGCTGCAGGGTGTTGCGCAGGTAGTCGTGGATCGCGAAGGTCAGGTAGCCCTTGCCCGAGCCGAAGTCCGCCACCCGCACCGGCTGATCTGCCGCCAGTGGCGCGCTGCTCAGCGCATGGGAGAACACCTCGATGAACTTGTTGATCTGCTTCCATTTGCGCGACATCGCCGGAATCAGCGCCTGCTGCTTGTCGGTCACGCCCAGATCGTGCAGAAACGGCCGGCTCAGCTCCAGGTAGCGCTTCTTCTCGCGATCATGCTCGCCGGTCACCACCTCGCGCGCCTGCTGCACGGCGTTGCGATGCAGCATCGGCTTGCCCTTCTTGGTGAACTCCAGCTGCACCTCGTCGTTCAGGCTGAGCAGGTGCGCGTTGCGAAACGAAGCCGGCAACAGTTCACCGATCAACGTCAGCGCCTCGTCCAGCGCCAGGTTGCGGGTGATGTCGCGGGTCTTGTAGCGGTACACGAACGACAGGCTGGCCTGCCCCTTGATCGTCAGCGGCTTGGCCGTTACCCGCTGCAGGTCGACCTCGGCGCCGACATGGCGCGCCAGCACCAGTTTGATGAAGGTGTGCTGGTGCAGGCTGGTGGCGAGCAGCGCCAGAAACTGCGCACGCGCATCCGGCGCGGCCTGGACGGTGGGGGTTGCGGACATGGGGAGTGGGTGCCTCGGGTTGCGGGGGGCGCCCGCAGGCGCGCAATGGCGCGCATTTTACGTGGATGACCGCCCCAGGCACAGCATTTGTCGATCAGCGCGCATGCCTCAGCCCAGCAGCACCAGCCGGTTGGGCAGCTCGTTGCGCGCCTGGGTCACCGGCACATGGGCCGCCAGCAGCTCGCCACAGGCCTCGATGCAGGTGACAAAGCCCTGCAGGGTCTGGCCCTGCTGCACCTGGGCGGTGAAGGTGCGCACGATGGCGTCCCAGGCCTGGTTGTCGAGGCGACTGGAGATGCCCTCGTCCACCAGGATCTCCACATACCGCTCGGCCTCGCTGACGAAGATCAGCAGCCCGGTGCGGCCCACGGTGTGATGCAGGTTCTGCTCCAGAAACTGGCGCCGCGCCAGGTTCGACGCACGCCAGTGGCGCACCCTGCGCGGCACCAGCCAGCTGGTCAGGCGCGGCAGGCGGAACACCAGGCACAGCACGATGAAGGTCAGCCACTGCGCCAGCAGCAGGCCATGCACGCTCAGCCAGCCGCTCAGGTAATAGAGGACGCCCGGCACCACCAGCGCCAGCAGGCTGGCCCACAGCAACGGGATATAGGCATAGTCGTCGGCACGCGCCGCCAGCACCGTCACCAGCTCGGCATCGGTACGCTGTTCTACCTGGGCGATGGCCTGGGCCACCTGACGCTGTTCGTATTCACTGAGCAATGCCATGTACGTGTGTGTCTCTTGTCGTGTAGTTACCAGCCGCCGGAGGACCCGCCCCCGCCGAAACTGCCGCCGCCGCCACTGAAGCCACCGCCGCCACCGCCCAGGCCGCCCCCGAAACCGCCGCCAAGACCACCGCCAAAGCCCCCGCGCCCACCGCGGCCACCCCCGCCAAGGCCCTGCAGGGCGAACACGATGATGATCATCAGGATGAACAGGCCCACCGCCCAGACCGGCGCACCTTGCTGCTGCGCCTCGTCTGCCAGAGGTCGCGCCGGCTCGTCCAGCGGTGCGCCGCCCAGCACCTGAAGGATGGCCGCCGTGCCAAGCACGATGCCCTGGCTGAAGTCGCCACGGCGAAACGCCGGGGTGATCACGCTGTTGATGATGACCGAGGCCTGGGCATCGGTCAGGCGGCCCTCCAGGCCATAGCCGACTTCGATGCGCAGCTTGCGCTCCTGGGGGGCGACGATCAACAGCGCACCGTTGTCCTTGCCCTGCTGGCCGATGCCCCAGTGGCGCCCCAGCTGGTAGCCATAGTCCTCGATGGCCTGCCCGTGCAGGCTGGCCAGGGTCACCACCACGACCTGCTCGCCGGTGGCCTGCTCGTGGGCCTTGAGCATCTGCTCAAGCTGGCTGCGGGTGGCGCCGTCGAGCAGCTCGGCCTGGTCCACCACCCGTGCACTGAGCGCCGGGAACTGGGGCGCGCCCCACAGCCAGCCGCTCGCCGCCAGCAGCACCAGCAGCAGCGCCGCCTTGAGCACACGCATCAGAATTTCACTTCAGGCGCTTTGTCGGCATCGGCGCTGGTGGCCTCGAAGTTCTCGCGCAGCGGCATGTCGCTGTACATCACGCTGTGCCACAGGCGCCCGGGGAAGGTACGGATCTCGGTGTTGTAACGCTGCACGGCGGCGATGAAGTCCTTGCGCGCCACCGCGATACGGTTTTCCGTACCCTCGAGCTGGGACTGCAGGGCCAGGAAGTTCTGGTTCGACTTCAGGTCCGGGTAACGCTCCGAGACCACCATCAGGCGCCCCAGCGCACCGCCCAGCTGGGCCTGTGCGGCCTGGAACTGGCGCAGTTTTTCAGGATCGTCCAGGGTGCTGGCATCGACCTTGATCGAGGTGGCCTTGGCCCGCGCTTCGATGACCGCGGTCAAGGTGGCCTGCTCCTGCCTGGCGTAGCCTTTGACCGTTTCGACCAGGTTGGGAATCAGGTCGGCACGGCGCTGGTACTGGTTCTGCACCTGGGCCCAGGCCGCCTTGACCTGTTCGTCGTATTGGGGAATGTTGTTGATGCCGCAACCGGCCAGCAGGCTGGCCAGTGCCAGCACCAGCCACAACCGTGCTCTGTTCGATACCTGCATTGTCGCTACGCTCCGTGAGTGCTCGAAATGCGCCGGACTTGAGGCATAATCCGACGCCGCCGCTGGATCGTGATGGCCCAATCGGCTAAAAGATGCCCCAGCAAACTACAACAATAGCCGCTTCCCCAACTTCGGCTTGCCAGTCTGCACCGTGACGACTGCCGCAGCCTTGAGAACAGAATTCATGAACAAGCTGTGTTTGCTGGGCCTGCTCGTCAGCCTGGTCAGCCAGTCGGCCTTCGCTGACTCGCCTGCCGCCGCGCCATTGCAAGACAAACAGGCGTTCATCGCCAACCTGCTCAAGCAGATGAGCGTCGAGGAAAAGATCGGCCAGCTGCGCCTGATCAGCATCGGCCCGGAAATGCCGCGCGAGAAAATCCGCGAGGAAATCGCCGCCGGGCGCATCGGCGGTACCTTCAACTCGATCACCCGTGACGAGAACCGGCCCATGCAGGACGCCGCCATGCGCGGGCGCCTGAAGATCCCGATGTTCTTCGCCTATGACGTGATCCACGGCCACCGCACCATCTTCCCGATCAGCCTGGGCCTGGCCGCCAGCTGGGACATGCAGGCCATCGCCCAGGTCGGCCGTACCTCGGCCCTGGAAGCGGCCGCCGACGGCATCGACATGACCTTCGCGCCCATGGTCGACATTGCCCGCGACCCGCGCTGGGGCCGTACCAGCGAAGGCTTTGGCGAAGATACCTACCTGGTGTCGCGTATCTCCAGGGTGATGGTCGAATCGTTCCAGGGCCGCAGCCCGGCCAACGCCGACAGCATCATGGCCAGCGTCAAGCACTTTGCCCTGTACGGCGCGGTGGAAGGCGGGCGCGACTACAACACGGTCGATATGAGCCCCACGCGCATGTACAACGAGTACCTGCCGCCCTACCGCGCCGCCATCGATGCCGGTGCCGGCGGCGTGATGGTGGCGCTGAACTCGATCAACGGCGTGCCAGCCACCTCCAACACCTGGCTGATGAACGACCTGCTGCGCCGCGACTGGGGCTTCAAGGGCGTGACCGTCAGCGACCATGGGGCGATCACCGAGCTGGTGCGCCACGGCGTGGCCGCCGATGGCAAGCAGGCGGCGCAGCTGGCGATCAAGGCCGGCATCGACATGAGCATGAACGACACGCTGTATGGCCAGGAACTGCCGGGGCTGCTCAAGTCCGGCGCGGTCAGCCCGGCCGAGCTGGACAACGCGGTGCGCGAGATTCTCGGCGCCAAGTACGACATGGGCCTGTTCGCCGACCCGTACCGGCGCATCGGCCAGGCCAAGGACGACCCGGCCGACACCTATGCCGACAGCCGCCTGCACCGCGACATCGCACGGGACGTGGCGCGCCGCAGCCTGGTGCTGCTGGAGAACCGCCAGCAGACCCTGCCGCTGAAAAAGTCCGGCACCATCGCCCTGGTCGGCCCGCTGGCCGATGCCCCGATCGACATGATGGGCAGCTGGGCCGCCGCCGGTCGCCCGCACCAGTCGGTGACCGTGCGCGAGGGCCTGCGCCGTGCCCTGGGCGACAAGGCCAGGGTGCTCTACGCCAAAGGCTCGAACGTGACCGGCGACAAGGCCGTGCTCGACTACCTCAACTTCCTCAACTTCGACGCCCCGGAAATCGTCGATGACCCGCGCCCGGCTGCCGTGCTGATCGATGAAGCGGTCAAGGCCGCCAGGCAGTCGGACGTGGTGGTGGCCGTGGTCGGCGAATCGCGGGGCATGTCCCACGAATCGTCCAGCCGCACCACTCTGGAGATCCCGGCGGTGCAGCGCGAGCTGATCAAGGCCCTCAAGGCCACCGGCAAACCGCTGGTGCTGGTGCTGATGAACGGTCGCCCGCTGTCGCTGGCGTGGGAGCGCGAGCAGGCCGACGCCATCCTGGAAACCTGGTTCAGCGGCACCGAGGGCGGCAACGCCATCGCCGACGTGCTGCTGGGCGACTACAACCCCTCGGGCAAGCTGGCCATCACCTTCCCGCGCTCGGTGGGGCAGATCCCGATGTACTACAACCACCTGCGCATCGGCCGCCCGTTCACCCCCGGCAAGCCCGGCAACTACACCTCGCAGTACTTCGAGGAACCCAACGGCCCGCTGTACCCCTTCGGCTACGGCCTGAGCTACAGCACCTTCAGTGTGTCGGCGCCGAGCCTGTCGAGCACCACACTGAAACAGGGCCAGAGCCTGGAGGTCAGCGTGCGCGTGAAGAACACCGGCCAGCGTGACGGCGAAACCGTGGTGCAACTGTACCTGCAGGATGTGGCCGCCTCGATGAGCCGCCCGGTCAAGGAACTGAAGAACTTCCAGAAGCTCATGCTCAAGGCCGGCGAGGAGCGCACCCTGCACTTCACCGTGCAGCCGGACGACCTGAAGTTCTACAACAGCCAGTTGCAGTGGGTTGCCGAACCTGGCGAGTTCAACGTCCAGGTCGGCCTGGACTCCGAAACCGTGCAACAGCAACGCTTCGAGCTGCTGTAAGTCGCTGTGACGTTCACGGGGAAGCGCCTGGCAGCCTTCCCCCCTGCCAGGGTACTGCTTGCCATGCCGTTCACTTACCGCGCCGTGCGACTGGGCCTGATTCTGCTGCTGATCACCGCCGGCACCCTGCTGGCCGCCGGCTGGGCGATGAATCAGGCCAAGCGTCAGGCCATGCTCGACGATACCCAGCGGGCCAGCCAGCAACTGGCGCTGTACGCCAACTCGCTGCACACCCTGATCGAACGCTACCGCGCCCTGCCCGCTGTGCTGGCGCTGGACTCCGAACTCATCGCAGCCCTCGGCGGCCCGGTGGGCGAAGCGACCCAGGATGCGTTGAACCGCAAGCTCGAACGCATCAACGGCGCCGCCAGGTCGTCCACCCTCGAACTGCTCGACCACACCGGCCTGGCCGTGGCGGCCAGCAACTGGCGCCTGCCTACCACCTACGTGGGGCAGAACTACGGCTTTCGACCGTACTTCAAGCAGACCCGCACCCAGGGCAGCGGGCGCTTCTATGCGGTGGGGGTGACCAGCGGCATTCCTGGCTACTTTCTGTCCAGCGCGGTGCTGGGCGACCAGGGGCGGTTTCTCGGGGCCATGGTGGTCAAGCTGGAGTTTCCCGAGCTTGAGCGCGAATGGCGCCAGGGCAGCGACGTGCTGCTGGTCAGCGACGCCCGCGGGATCATCTTCCTGGCCAACCAGGATGGCTGGCGCTACCGCGAGCTGAACCCGCTGTCGGCGGCCGATTTCAATGAGCTGGACGCCACCCGCCAGTACGACAAGAAGTCGCTCTTGCCCCTGCAGCGCCAGGTGCTGACCCGCTTTGACGACAACAGCCACCTGGTGCGCGTGCAGCGCCCCGAAGGCGACACCGACTACCTGTGGGAAAGCCTGCCGCTGGAAGCCGAGGGCTGGACCCTGCACCTGCTGCGCACACCGCGCACCGGGGATGACGAGCGCAACGCCGGGCTGACGGCCGCCGCCGTCTGGCTGACCCTGGTGTTCGCGGTGCTGTTCATCAGCCAGCGCCTGCGCCTGGCCCGCCTGCGCCAGCGCAGCCGCGACGAGCTCAAGCGCCTGGTGGAGGAACGCACCCATGAACTGCGCATGGCTCAGGAGGGCCTGGTGCAGTCGACCAAGCTGGCGGCGCTGGGGCAGATGTCCGCCGCGCTGGCCCACGAGCTCAACCAGCCGCTGACCACCCAGCGCATGCAGCTGGCCACCCTGCGCCTGCTGCTCGACAGCGAGCGCCTGGACGAAGCACGCCAGGCCCTGCAGCCGCTGGACCAGATGCTCACGCGCATGGCGGCCCTTACCGGACACCTGAAAACCTTTGCCCGCAACAGCCCCAGCGGCCTGCGCGAACGTCTGGACCTGGCCACCGTGGTCGACCAGGCGCTACAGTTGCTCGACCCGCGCATCCGCGCCGAGGGCGTCAGCACCGCGCTGTACCTGGCGCGTCCGGCCTGGGTACGCGGCGACGCCATCCGCCTGGAACAGGTGCTGATCAACCTGTTGCGCAACGCCCTGGACGCCATGGCCGACAAAACCTGGAAACACCTGGAGATCCGTATCGAAAAGCAGCATGACCACTGGCACCTGAGCGTGCTCGACAGCGGCGGCGGCATCAAGCAGGAGCACCTGGGCTGCGTGTTCGACCCATTCTTCACCACCAAGCCGGTGGGCGAAGGGCTGGGCCTTGGGCTGGCGATTTCCTACGGCATCATCCATGAAGCCGGCGGACGCCTGCAGGTCGACAACCAGCCCGGCGGTGCGCGCTTCAGCCTGACCCTGCCCTGCGACCCGGAGCCTGCATGCTGAATGCGGTGATTGTCGTCGACGACGAGGCCAGCATCCGTACCGCGGTGCAGCAGTGGCTGAGCCTGGCCGGCTTCGAGGTGCAGCTGTTCGAACGTGCCGAGGCGTGTCTGGCACAGCTGCCCGAGCATTTTCCCGGGGTGATCCTGAGCGATGTGCGCATGCCCGGCATGGGTGGCCTGCAACTGCTGGAGCAACTGCAGGGGCGTGATGCCGACCTGCCGGTGATTCTGCTTACCGGGCATGGCGACGTGCCGATGGCGGTCGAAGCCATGCGCAATGGCGCCTACGATTTTCTGGAAAAGCCCTTCAGCCCCGACAGCCTGCTCGGCAGCCTGCGCCGCGCCCTGGAGAAACGCCAGCTGGTGCTGGAGAACCGCCGACTGCATGAACAGGCCGACCTCAAGGTGCGCCTGGAAAACACCCTGCTGGGCATGTCGCCTGGCCTGCAGCAACTGCGTCGCCAGGTGCTGGACCTGGCCGGGCTGCCGGTCAATGTGCTGATACGCGGCGAAACCGGCAGCGGCAAGGAGCGCGTCGCGCGGTGCCTGCATGATTTCGGCCCGCGGGCCGACAAGCCGTTCGTGGCGCTCAACTGTGCGGCGATCCCCGAGCAATTGTTCGAGGCCGAGCTGTTCGGACACGAGAGCGGCGCCTTCACCGGCGCCCAGGGCAAGCGCATCGGCAAGCTCGAATATGCCAACGGTGGCACGCTGTTCCTCGACGAGATCGAGAGCATGCCGCTGGCCCAGCAGGCCAAGCTGCTGCGGGTGATCCAGGAGCACAAGCTCGAGCGCCTGGGCGCCAACCAGAGCATCAGCGTGGACCTGCGCATCATTGCCGCCACCAAGCCCGACCTGCTGCTCGAAGCCCGCGCCGGGCGTTTTCGCGAAGACCTGGCGTACCGTCTGAACGTGGCCGAACTGCGCCTGGCGCCGTTGCGCGAGCGGCGCGAAGACATCCCCCTGCTGTTTGCCCATTTTGCCCGCGCCGCCGCCGAGCGCCTGGGCCGCAGCGCCGCCGACCCCAGTGGCGCACAACTGGGCCGGCTACTCAGCCACGACTGGCCGGGCAACGTGCGCGAGCTGGCCAACGCCGCCGAGCGCCACGCCCTGGGCCTGGACGATGCGCAATCGGCGGCAGTGGCGCATACCGGGCAATCGCTGGCTGCCCAGCAGGAAGCCTTCGAGGCCCAGTGCCTGCGCGCCGCCCTGAGCCGTCATCAGGGCGACATCAAGGCGGTGCTCGAGGAGCTGCAACTGCCCCGACGCACCCTGAACGAGAAGATGCAGCGCCACGCACTGGTGCGCGAAGACTTCCTCGAACGCCCCGGCCCATAGGCGGATTCTTGCCTATCGCTGCGCCGCCAATGAGCGGATTTCCGCTCATTCGACCTGCCAAACCCTTCTAAACCGGGCCTTCGCTGGCTGGCACGGGTCCTGCTATGGCCCTGTCAGGCCGCGTTTACACGCGCACCACAAAAACAACTAGAAGGTTGCTTCAATGGATAACTCCACCTCTCTGCCTGCTGGGGCAGCGGCCGCACCCGCTGAAAAAACCACCTCCAGCCGCCTAAAGTCGATTTTCTCCGGCTCCATCGGCAACATGGTCGAATGGTACGACTGGTACGTCTACGCGGCGTTCTCGCTGTACTTCGCCAAGGCCTTCTTCCCGGCCGGCAACACCACCACCCAACTGCTCAACACCGCCGCGATCTTCGCCGTGGGCTTCCTGATGCGCCCGATCGGTGGCTGGCTGATGGGTATCTATGCCGACCGCAAAGGCCGCAAGGCCGCGCTGATGGCCTCGGTACTGCTGATGTGCGCCGGTTCCCTGGTCATCGCCCTGACACCCAGCTACGAAACCATCGGCGTCGCCGCGCCGGTGCTGCTGGTGATCGCACGCCTGATGCAGGGCCTGTCGGTGGGGGGTGAATACGGCACCTCGGCCACCTACCTCAGCGAGATGGCAACCAAGGAGCGTCGCGGTTTCTTCTCCAGCTTCCAATACGTCACGCTGATCTCCGGCCAGCTCATCGCGCTGGCGGTGCTGATCATCCTGCAGCAGACCCTGACCACCGAGCAGCTGTACTCGTGGGGCTGGCGCGTACCCTTCGTGATCGGCGCGCTGTGCGCGGTGGTGGCGTTGTACCTGCGTCGCGGCATGGAAGAGACGGCCTCGTTCACCAAGAAGGAAAAGGCCAAGGAAAGCTCGATGCGCACCCTGCTGCGCCACCCCAAGGAACTGGCGACCGTGGTCGGCCTGACCATGGGCGGCACCCTGGCGTTCTACACCTACACCACCTACATGCAGAAGTACCTGGTGAACACGGTGGGCATGAGCATCAGTGACTCGACCATGATCTCGGCGGCCACCCTGTTCCTGTTCATGTGCCTGCAGCCGGTGATCGGCGGCCTGTCGGACAAGATCGGCCGTCGCCCGATCCTGATCGCCTTCGGTGTGTTGGGCACCCTTTTCACCGTGCCGATCCTGACCACACTGCACACCATCGAGACCTGGTGGGGTGCGTTCTTCCTGATCATGGCAGCACTGATCATCGTCAGCGGCTACACCTCGATCAACGCGGTGGTCAAGGCAGAGCTGTTCCCCACCGAGATCCGTGCGCTGGGCGTGGGCCTGCCGTATGCGCTGACCGTGTCGATCTTCGGTGGCACGGCCGAGTACGTGGCACTGTGGTTCAAGAGCATCAACATGGAGACCGGCTACTACTGGTACATCACGGCGTGCATTGCCGTCTCGCTGCTGGTGTATGTGTTCATGAAGGACACCCGCAACAACTCGCGGATCGAGACCGACTGATCAGCTTGCTGCGGTAGACAAGGGGCCTCCAGCGATGGAGGCCCCTTTTTTGTGGGCTTAATTCGGCATTAATGCGGGTGCGCGATGCTGGGTTCACTCAGAACCGAGTCGTCCTCTTCGCTGTCAAGCCAGCTCCCACAGAATGCTTCGGCGCTCGCAAAACACTGTGGGCACTGGCTTGCCAGCAGAGGCCAACCGCTTTCTGATGCATCGATTTAATAGATTCATATAGGCAATATTTTGCGCTTTTTAATCAAATTAACGGGCGTAAAATCAAACCCATAGCAACAGACAACCCCTCACCACCGGAGTTACCCCCATGAAAACCAAACTGATGCTGGCCCTCACCTTCTCTGTCCTGGCCGCCAACGCTTTCGCCGAAGACGGCTTCGACCGCACCAACGCGCACAACTTCGCCGTGGAACACGCCCAGCCCGCCACCGTGACAGAAGACGGTTTCGATCACACCAACGCGCATCGCTTCGTCGAAGATGGCTTCGACCGCACCCAGGCCCACCGCATCAGCTGACAGCCGATGCAGCGCCACAGCCCGGCTTCGGCCGGGCTTAGTCATTTTCAGGGCCGGCAACTGTTGGCACACTAGGCGCACCCTCCGCCCACAAGGCCCGATGATGTACTACTACGAACCCGCAAAAGGCCACGGCCTGCCCCACGACCCGTTCAACGCCATCGTCGGCCCGCGCCCGATCGGCTGGATCTCCTCCCAGGACCGCGACGGCCGCCTGAACCTTGCGCCCTACAGTTTTTTCAACGCCTTCAACTACATTCCGCCGATCATCGGGTTCTGCAGCGTCGGGCGCAAAGACAGCCTGAACAACATCGAACAGACCGGCGAGTTCGCCTGGAACCTGGCCACACGCCCGCTGGCCGAGGCCATGAACCAGAGCTGCGCCGCCGTGGCGCCAGAGGTCGACGAGTTCGCCCTGAGCCAGCTGACCCCGGCAGCCTCCAGGGTGATTGCGGTGCCCCGGGTGCAGGAAAGCCCGGTGTCGTTCGAATGCAAGGTGACCCAGATCGTGCAACTGCAACGTGCCGACCAGGCGCTGGTGCCAAGCTGGCTGATTCTGGGCGAAGTGGTAGCGGTGCACATTGCCGAGCACCTGCTCAAGGAAGGGATCTACGACACCGCAGCCGCCGAGCCGATTCTGCGCGGCGGCGGCCCGGCGGATTACTTCGAGCTGGGCAACCTGTTCAAGATGGCCCGCCCGCAGGCCTGATCACCAGATCAGTTCGGCGTCGTCACTGACGCCGTTCAGGCGCTGCAGTTCGACCACTGCAGCGTCATCGGCCTCCAGTGCGGTCTTGAATACCTGCCCTGGCAGCACCTTGTGAAAACGCGGTGCGCCGCCAGCGCCCAGGGCCTTGACCGCGATCGCGGCGCTGTAGCCACCCTCGCCCGGCACCACCGCCGAAACAGCCTCGAATACGTCGAATTCTTTACGTGCCATTGCCTCTCACATCCACATCGGTTGCCGGAAAGGCGCCATTCTAACTCGCCGGCTGCTCGGTGAACGTCTGCAGGTCGAGGCTGTCCACCACCCGCGCCTGCACCAGTTCACCAAACAGCTGCAGGCTGGGCGAGGCAAAGTAGTCGTGCAACGCCGAAGTATCGGCCCACACCCCGTTGAGCAACCACAGGTCGGCATCGCAGGTGGAACGCTGCACGCTGAAATGCAGACACCCCGGGGTTTGCCGCGACGGTTCGAGCAGTTGCTGCAGGCGCACGCCCAGCTCGGCCGAACGGCCGACGCTGGCGCGCACGAAGGAAAGATGGCTGACCGGTTGTGATGACGTCATGTGCGGTGCTCCTTGAAGCGGCCAGGGAAGAAAACCCAGGCTGCCAAGGCTACGGCCCAGGCCACGCGCGGCGTTAGGCGATTCCTGTCGACGGCTTGCCTGATTCTGCACCCGTCGCAGGATCAGGCAAGAACCGCGCAGCATTCGGCTAGCGCCCCGGCGTGCGCGAACCTATGCTGCGCCCATCGGCAGAGGAACCCGCACATGTCAGCCCCAGACCCCACCCCACCGTTGCTGGACCCGGCCCTGGAGCTTCTGCGCCAGGAACTGGCCGGGCTGGTCGTTCGCCACTGCCCCAGCGGCACGGTGCCTTCGGCCATCGCCGACCTGCACCTGAGCCGCTACGAGCAGAGCACCCGCTCGATGCCGACCCTGGCGCAGCCGGCGCTGTGCATCCTGGCCCAGGGCCGCAAGGAGATCTGCCTGGGCGACGAGACCTATGTGTACGACCCGCTGCACTACATGGTGGTGTCGGTGGCGATGCCGATCAGCGGTGCACTGCTGGAGGCCAGCCCGCAGAACCCCAGCCTGGGCATTCGCCTGGACATCGACCCGGCCGAGATCAACAGCCTGATCGCCGAGGCCGGGCCGATGGGCGTGCCGTCGCAGCCGTCGTCGCGGGGGGTGTTCATCGAACGCCTGGACACCCAGATGCTCGATGCATTGCTGCGCCTGATCCGCCTGCTGGATACGCCCAAGGACATTGCCGTGCTGGCGCCGCTGATCCGTCGCGAGATTCTCTATCGGCTGCTGCGTGGGCAGCAGGGTGCGCGGCTGTACGAGATCGCCATGGCCAACACCCAGACCCACCGCGTGTGCCAGGCCATCCAGTGGCTCAATGATCATTTTCAGCGCCCGCTGCGCATCGACGACCTGGCACGGGAGGTAAACCTGAGTGCCTCGACCCTGCACCACCGGTTCAAGGCGGTGACCTCGATGAGCCCGTTGCAGTATCAGAAGCAACTGCGCTTGCAGGAAGCCCGGCGGCTGATGCTCAACGATGGGTTGGAGGCGTCGGTGGCGGGGTATCGGGTAGGCTATGAGAGCCCGTCGCAGTTCAGCCGCGAGTACAGCCGGCTGTATGGCGCGCCACCGCTGCGGGACATGGCCAGGTTGCGGAGTGCGCCTTAGGCGTCGCCCGCTCCCACAGGGATCACCGTTGCCCCTGTGGTAGCGGGCTTGACCCGCGCTCGGTGCTACACCGCCCTCACCACATGCTTGACCTCCTGAAAAGCCGCCAGCCCCCAGGGCCCCAGCTCGCGCCCCAGGCTGCTCTGCTTGTAGCCACCCCACGCTGCCTGCGGGAAGATCACCTGCGGTGCGTTGATCCACACCAGCCCGGCCTGCAGTTGGTCGGCCACCCGTTCGGCGGCCGCCGGGTCTGCACCTACCACGCTGGCCACCAGCCCGAACTCGCTGTCGTTGGCCAACGCCACCGCTTCGGCTTCGCTGGCCACCCGACGCACGCACAGCACCGGGCCGAAGATTTCCTCGCGCCACAGCGCACTGTCCAGCGGTACCTCGGCAAACACCGTGGGCTCGATGAAGTACCCAGCGGCGTGTTCGAGCGGCTTGCCACCGCACAGCAAGCGCGCGCCGCTGTGCACGCCACGCTCGATGTGCCCCAGCACGCGCTGGTACTGGGCCTGGTTGACCAGCGGCCCCATGTCGCTGTCGCCGGCAAACGGGTCACCCACCCGGATCGCCGCAGCCCGTGCCTTCACCCCGTCGACAAAGGCGTCGTACAGCGCATCGGCCACCAGCACGCGGCTGGTGGCCGAGCACATCTGCCCGGCATTGAAGAAGCCGCCGGCACAGGCCAGCTCGAGCGCCAGCTCCAGCTCGGCCGACTCCAGCACCAGCAATGACGACTTGCCGCCCAGCTCCAGGCTCACCCCCTTGACCGTCTCGGCCGCGCGCTGCATCACCTGCACGCCGACCGCATTGCTGCCGGTGAACGACACCTTGGCGATACGCGGGTCGCTCGTCAGCGGCGCCCCCACCGCCAGCCCGGTGCCGCACACCAGATTGAACACCCCATCCGGCAGGCCGCAGTCGGCGATGATCCGGGCCAGTTCCAGCTCGGCCAGGGGCGTGACCTCCGACGGCTTGAGCACCACGCAGCACCCTGCCGCCAACGCCGGGGCCAGCTTCCAGGCGGTGGTCACCATCGGGAAGTTCCACGGCACGATCAGGCCGACCACACCGCACGGCTCGCGGCGCAGGCGGGCGCTGAAATCCTCGCTGGGCAAGGCCAGCGGCTGGTCCTGCTGCCTGTCCAGGGCCTGCGCCACGCCCGCGTAGTACTCGAACGTTGCCACCACATCGTCGACGTCCATCGCCGACTCGGCCAGGGGCTTGCCGTTGTTGCGCGATTGCAGTTCGATCAGCCGCTCGCGGCGGGCCTCCACACCCCGCGCGATCCTGTGCAGCAGCTCGCCACGGTGTGCCCCGGTGGTACGCGACCAGCCGGCAAAGGCGGCCTGCGCCGCCGTGGCGGCACAGGCCACTGCATCGCCATCGCCCCCGGCCACCTCGGCCAGGGACTGCCCTGTGCTCGGATTGATGACCGTGAGCGGCTGCGCGCCGTGATGCCACGCGCCCTCGATGTAGATACCGGGCAGGTTCAGCATGGTTGCACCGCCTGCATCCACGCTGCCTGGTCGACCTCGATCAGGCTCGGGCCACTGCGTTGGCGGGCACGCAACAACGCCTCGCGCAGTTGCGCCACCCCGCTCGCCGCTTCGGCGGCGCAACCGAGGGCCTTGGCCACGCCAATGAAATCGGGGGTGTGGATATCCACGCCCACCGGTTCGATGGCGCGGTTGAGCATGTACTTCTTGATCTCCTCGTACCCCTGGTTGTTCCACAGCAACACGATCAGCGGCACCTGCGCCTCCACCGCACTGGCCAGCTCCGGCAGGGTGAACTGCAAGCCGCCGTCGCCGATCAGGCACACCGCAGGCAAGCGTCGATCCGCCTGCTCCGCACTGCCCAGCCACGCGCCCATGGCCGCCGGCAAGGCGTAGCCGAGGGTGCCGTAGCCGGTCGAGGCGTTGAACCAGCGGCGCGGCTGGTCGAGGTCCAGGGTCAGGTTGCCGGTGTACACCGGCTGGGTCGAATCACCGACCAGCACGGCATCGGGCAACGTCTGCAGCACGCTGTCGAGGAACAGCGTCTGCGCCCGCGTGACCGCATCCCATTCGCTGGCCAGAGTATCGCGCAGGCGCGCTGCCCGCGCCGCGCCCCACTCGCCTTCGCGCGGTGGCGCCGGCTGCTCGGCCAGGGCCAGCAACAGGGCCTGCGCCGCCTGCTCTGCATCGGCTACCAGTGCCACCCTGGGCGGGTAGTTGCGCACGCACTGGTCCGGGTCGATGTCGATGCGCAGCAGGGTGCCGGGGATCTCGAAGCCGCCCTTGAAGGTGACGTCATAGTCGGTTTCGGCCAGTTCGGTGCCGATCGCCAGCACCACGTCGGCCTCGCGCACCAGTGCACGGGTCGCCACCAGCGACTGGGTGGAGCCGATCAGCAGCGGGTGCCCGGAGGCCAGCACGCCCTTGGCATTGATGGTGAGTGCAACGGGCGCCTGCAGGTGCTCGGCCAACCGGGCGAGTGCGGCGCCTGCGTCGATGGCACCGCCACCGGCCAGGATCAACGGGCGGCGGGCAGCGGCCAGCAGCGCCGCCATGCTCGCCACCGGCCCTGGCGCGGCACCGGCGCGGGCGATGTGTACCGGCTCGCAGCCAAGCAGGTGATCGGCGTCTTCGACCAGCACGTCCAGCGGGATCTCGATATGCACCGGGCGCGGGCGCGCGCCCTCGAATACCGCAAAGGCACGGGCCAGCACGGCCGGCAGGTCATCGGCGCTCATCAGTGTGTGCGAGAACGCCGCCACACCGCTGACCAGCGCGCCCTGGTTGGGCAGCTCGTGCAGCTTGCCGCGACCGCCGCCCAGGGCATTGCGCGATTGCACGCTGGAGATCACCAGCATCGGGATCGAGTCGGCATAGGCCTGGCCCATGGCGGTGGTGATGTTGGTCATGCCCGGGCCGGTGATGATGAAGCACACCCCAGGCTTGCCACGGGTACGGGCAAAGCCGTCAGCCATGAAGCCTGCGCCTTGCTCGTGGCGCGGGGTGATATGACGGATGGTCGAGCCGGCAAGGCCGCGGTACAGCTCGACCGTGTGCACGCCGGGAATGCCGAAAACATGGTCCACGCCATAGTTTTCGAGGAGTTTTACCAATACTTCGCCGCAAGTCGCCATGGTGGTCTGCCTGGAATCATTCTGGAACAAGGCCTGATTGGACCCGCCAGGCGCTACCGGCACAATGCAAAAATCCTCATACTAGCCATGTCTACAGCTCATGGCTTACTCCGATGAAACGCCTGCCTCCCTTGCCTGCCCTGCACACCTTCCTGATCACTGCGCAATGCTGCAACTTCACCCGTGCGGCGCAGCAACTGCACCTGACCCAGGGCGCGGTGAGCCGCCAGATCGCCGGCCTGGAAGCACACCTGGGCTACGCGCTGTTCGTGCGCCAGGCTCGCGGCCTGAGCCTGACCCGCGAGGGCCAGGACTGGCTGCCGCGGGTGCAGCAGGTATTCGGGCTGATCGAGGAAGGCGTGCAGCAGGTGGGCGCGCAGCGCACCACCCTGCAACTGAAGGCGCCGACCTGCGTGATGCGCTGGTTGCTGCCGCGCCTGATGGAATGGCAGGCGCTGCACCCGGAAGTGCCGGTGGAGCTGACCACCACCGTGCAGCACGGGGTGGATTTTCGCCGGGAAGCGTTCGATGCGGCGGTGGTGTATGGCGCCGAGCCTGATCCGGCCCTGCAGGTGCTGAAGCTGTTCGATGAACAACTGACACCGGTGTGCGCACCGCAGTTGCCGTTGCGCACGCTGGATGATCTGCAGCAGCACATGCTGTTGCACCCGGCGCGGGACGAGAAGGACTGGGCGACCTGGCTTGGCGCAGCCGGCGTGCAACTGCCCAGGCAAGGCCGGCGCCAGCATTTCGAGACACTGGACATGGCCATGTCGATGGCGTCCCAGGGCACCGGGGTGGCGATAGGGGATTGGGCGTTGATCGGCGATGACCTGGCCAGCGGACGGCTGGTGATGCCGTTCGACCTTCGGGTCAAGACCGGCAAGGGCTATTACCTGGTGCGGCCCGCGCAGGTGGCGGCGCCGGGGTTGATGGCCTTGCTGGAGTGGTTGGGCGGGCAGGCAGGGGCACCGCGTTGATGCAGTCGCCGGCAAGGCCGGCTCCTATACCTGTAGGAGCCGGCCTTGCCGGCGAATGCTTTCTAGGCTCTGTACGAA
>NZ_JASCPN010000086.1:0-16617 GCF_029960155.1 Pseudomonas sp. PS01300
CTTCGCGGGTCAAGCCCGCTCCCACAAGGACAGCGGGGATCCTTGTGGGAGCGGGCTTGACCCGCGATGCGTTAGTCCGGTCGGCACAGATCCCAACTCCGGTACATCCACAACTGCCACCGCCAATCCCCATGCTAAAACAGCCATACCCATCGGCGGACCCACCATGACAAAAACAACCACCCCGCATTTCGGCCTGCTGTGCCTGGCCAGCTACCTGCTGTCGCTGTCCTACGGCTCGACCTTTCTGCTCTCTCTGCTGGTCACTTCCCGAGGTGGCAACGAACAGGACGCCGGCAGCATCATCGCCATCGCCATGCTCAGCACCGTGATCGCCGTGCTCGGCAGCGGCCATCTCGCCGACTGGCTCGGCACCGCCCGCGCCATCGCGCAGTCGGCGCTGTGCCTGATCGGCGCCTGCCTGGGCTTTGCCCTGGTACCCGGTGTCGACTTCAGCCTGTGGCTGTGCGGCCTGCTGCTGGGCCTGGGCTGGGGTGCGTTCTACACCCTGGGCCCGATCCTGGTTGCCGCGCTGGTCGAGCCGGCCCGGCGCACCCACTGCTTCGCGCTGCTGTCAGGCAGCATGATGAGTGGCATCGGCTCCGGCCCGCTGGCCGGCAAGCTCGCCTCGCTGCTGCACCTGCCACTGGAAACCGCGTTCTACACCGCCGCCCTGGCCGCCGCTGTGGGTATGCTGGTCTTCGCCTGGCTGGCCCGCCAGCACCCGGCACAGGCAGCCAGCGCCCGCATCAGCCGCCACGCCGGCATCCAGGTGCTGCGCTCGTCGGCGCGCTGGCCGATCCTGATGGTGGGCCTGGGCGGCGCGGTGTTCGGCGGGCTGGGCAGCTTTCAGACCACCTACGCGGCCAGTCGCGGGCTGGACTATTCGCTGTTCTTCGTCGGCTTCATGCTTGCCGCCATCGGCTGCCGGCTGCTGATCGCCGGCTGGGTGGTGCGGCATGACGCCTACCGCACCTCGTGCCTGCTGACCGGGCTGATGGTGCTGGCCGTCATCGCACTGGGCTGGTGGGTGCAGGACGCCCTCAGCTACCTGCTGGCGGCGGCGTTGCTGGGGGTGGGCTACGGGCTCAACTATTCGGTGATCAACGGCCTGGCGGCCAACGAAGCGCCCACCGGCTACACGCCGCAGGCACTGCTGCTGTTCAGCCTGGGGTACTTCATCGGCGTGTTCGGCTTCCCGCTGCTGGCCGGCACCCTGATCGTGCAGGGCGGCCCGCATGCACTGCTGCTCAGCGTGCTGTGCGTGGCGCTGCTCAACTGGCTGGTGAGCGTGGGCCGGCTGTTCGGTCGCTGGCGGGCCCGAGCGCTGCCACAGGGTTACTGATCCGGGGCGATGGCGAACATCAGCTGGTTCTCCTGCACATACACCAGCGCTTCGCGGCCATTGATGTCCACCGGGCGGGCCGACACCGCCTCGTGCTCGGGCACGACCTTGGACAGCACCTTGTTCACCAGGTCGACCCGCCAGACGCAGGCCATGCCGCCACTGTTGTCGAAGTACAGCACCGGGCGGTGTTCGCTCCAGGTCGGGTTGACCAGGCTCCAGCCACTGGAGTCGGGCGCCATCACGCTCTCGTAGCCGCGCGAGTTGCCGTCGCTTTCGTAGGCCAGGCGCAACTGGTCGTTGGCCACGTTGAGGTCTTCGAGCACACGCGCCTTGGCAAAGCGCACGGTGTTGGAGCCGGCGTGATAGCCCTGGGTGGTCGGTTGCGGCGGCTGCTGGCTGCCCACGGCATACACCATCGACTGCTCCAGCTCGCCGTTGCTGCGCTGGCGGTAGTAGAACGCGCCGTCCTGCACCCCGGCATAGCGCTCGCGCTGGTCGTTGAAGCCGCTGTGGGACCAGCCGGCAAAGCGCACGTTGCGCGCGATCACATGCCAGCCGGGGTGATCGTCGGCGTATTCGAGCAGGGTACCGGAGGTGGCCAGCATCACGTGTTTGTCCTGCACGTAGGTGGGCCCGTCAGGGTCGCCGGAGACGTACACGAACGCGTGCAACACGCCGTCCTTGACGGTCACATCGATCAGTTGCGCCACCGAGTCCTCGTTCATGCCGATGAACGGGGCCAGGGCAAAGCGCTGCCACGGCGCGTCCTCGACCTTTGCGTACACCTCGCCCTTGGGCAGCGGTGCGAGGCTGTCGGAGGCAACCGGCGCCGGTGCCGGCACGGCGGTCAGCCGGCGGATCTGGCGGTCGTAGGCGCTCTCCAGGCACTCGGGGGTCTTGCACTGGTTGCGCACGTTCTTCAGCCAGTCGGTTTCCAGCTCGCGGAATATCTTCTGCGCCTTGAGCGGGGTGTACAGCGCATTCAGCTGGTCGTCCTTGGCCGACAGCGAGGGCGTGTTGCAAATCGCGGTTTCCAGAATCGTGTTGGCCCTGCTGCAATCGAAACCGGCGGCCGAGGCCACCGGCGCGTGCAGGGCCAGGGCCAGCAAGGCGGGCAGGGTGAGCAGGCGGGTCACGGTATGCATGGGGGTGTCCTTACAGGTCGGGCGACAGGGCGAACATCAACTGGTCGTGTTCGACGTACACGATCGCTTCACGGCCGTCGAGCTCCACCGCCAGCGGTTGCCCGGCCGTGTGTTCGGGCACGATCTTGGACAGCACCTTGCCGCTCAGGTCGACCCGCCAGATGCAGGCCATGGCGCCGCTGTTCTCGAAGTACAGCACCTGGCGGCGCTCGCTCCAGGCCAGGTTGGACAGGCTCCAGCCGCCGCTCTCGGGGTCGAGCACGGTTTCGCTGGCGGGGCGCGGCAGGGCGTGTTCGTAGTTCAGGCGCAGGTCGCTGTTCTCGTCGTTCATGTTGCCCAGCACCCTTGCCTTGGCAAAGCGCAGCGTGCGCGACTGGGCGTGGAACACCGTGGTGGTGGCCTGCGGCGGCTGGCGGCTGCCCAGGGTGTAGACCATGGCCTGCTGCAGCTCGCCCTCGGTGCGCTGGCGGTAGTAGAACGCGCCGTCCTGGATGCCGGCATAGCGTTCACCCTGGTCCATCAGCTCGCTGATGCGCCAGCCGGCAAAGCGCACGTCGCGGTCGATCACATGCAGGCCGGGGCGGTTGTCGGCGTATTCGAGCAGCACGCCCGAAGACGGCTGCACCGACCAGTTGTCCTGGTTGTAGCCGGGGCCGTCGGACGAATTTGCCACGTAGAGCAGTGCGTACAGCACGCCGTCCTTGATGCCCACATCGATCAGCTGGGCCAGCGAATCGGGGTACATGTCCGGGATAGCCGCCAGCGCAAAGCGCGGCCACGGCTCGTCCTGCAGGGTACGGTAGGCGCTGCCCTGGGGCAGCGGCACCGCGTCGCGCAGGCCGGGCACGGGCGGTGGCGGCAGCGCGGTCAGGTTGCGGATCTGCAGGTCGTAGGCGCGCTCAAGGCAGGTGGCGGTCTGGCAGCGGTCGCGCACCTCGTTTACCCAACGGGTTTCCAGTTCGCGATAGATGCGCCGGGTCATCAGTGGCTTGTACAGCGCGTTGAGCTGGTCGTCCTTGGCCGACAGCGTTGGCGTGTCGCACACCGACTTTTCAATGAGGGTGCGTGCCTTGCTGCAATCGAAGCCGGCGGCGACGGCGGCCGGAGTGTGCAGGGCAAGGGCAAGCAGGGTGCTGGAAGCCAGCAGGGTGAACAGGCGGGCGGCGGGGGTCATCGGACGTCCATGTGGGCCGGGGCAGGGGGCGGATGATACGTGAGCGCCACGGGCGACGGAAAGGCACCTGCGTGTCGATGTCGACGCTTCTGCACAAATCCGGTCACGCAAGTAGACTGCCGTGTTTCAGGCCTTGCAGGAGCTTGCCATGACAGTCCGATTCCGCTGGTGGAGGTACACCGCTTTGCCCGCGCTGTTGCTGCTGCAAGGCTGCATGCCGCGCTCGGTGATCGTGTACGACGGGCTCGACACCACGGTCGTCGATCAGCACTCCCGGCAACCACTGGCCGGGGTGAGCATTCTTGATGCAGGGGTGGTGGTGGCCCGCAGCGACGCGCAGGGGAGGGTACAACTGGCGCCCAGGCGCACCCTCAAGCTGGAGCCGCTGATGGGCGAGGCGAACGTGATGCTCAACCTGCTGGCCTGCAAGGACGGCTATGCGCCGCAGCCGGTGGCCGAACGCCGTGGCTGGAATGCCGACTACGGGCCCAGCCAGGTGCATCGCGAGGTCATCGGCCTGCAGCGGGGGCAAACCGGTTACCAGTGCCCGCAGTAGAGGCCGCGCCGGCAAGGGCCGGTCTTGTGGGGGCACCGGTTTCGGGCGTCGGCGAGGCTACCCGCGCAGCGCTTTCACTTCGCCCTTCTTGCCGTCCGTTTCGCGCAGGTACTCCGCCAGCGAATCGTCCATCGCCTTCAGCCACCGCGTATGGTGCGGCACCGCTGCCGTGCCGGTGATCACCGAACGGTACGACTTGTCGCGATAGCCCATGATGTCGCTCTTCTTGTCGCTCTTCCACTTGAGGAAGATGCGGTTCACGGCATCGATATCGAAGCTGGGGTAGTCGGTCTGCGCGATCAGGTGCTTGATGTAGCGGCCCTGGAATTCGTACATCGAGGCGGTGGTGTCCAGGGCCTCTTCATCGGCGCGCCAGCGGGCACTGTCGGCCTGCATGTCGGCCTTGGCCGGCAACTTGATGCGCCCCAGCATGTAGTCGCGGGCGAACCAGGCCTGGGCGTCGAACAGGTTGAAGCTGTACCACAGGTCCTGCATGCCCAGGTAGATCAGCTGCGGGTTCTGCTCCCACACCACGCCCTGGTACAGGCCGGTTGGCCACAGGCGGTTGTTGGTCTTGAGGGTCAGTTCGTCGGGCAGGAACGGGAAGTGATGCTGGTAGCCGGTGCACAGGATGATCGCATCCACGCGCTTGTTCGAGCCGTCGGCGAAGAACGCCAGGTTGCCCTCGACACGTACCAGCTGCGGGCGCTCCTCCCAGCCCTTGGGCCATTTGTAGCCCATCGGCTGGGTGCGGTAGGCCGTGGTGATCGAGCGCGCGCCGTACTTGTAGCACTGCGAGCCGATGTCTTCGGCCGAGTAGCTGCTGCCGACGATGAGCAGGTCCTGGCCCTTGAACTCCATCGCCTCGCGAAAGTCGTGGGCGTGCAGGATGCGCCCGGCGAAGCGCTCGAACCCTTCGAATTCCGGCACGTGCGGCGTAGAGAAGTGCCCGCTGGCGACCACCACGTAATCGAACACCTGCTCGATGCCCTGCCCGGCGCTGTAGTCGTAGGCGCTGACGGTGAACTCGCGGGTGGCTTCATCGAAGCTGACGTTCTTGACCGCGGTGTTGAAGCGGATGTAGTCGCGCACCCCGGCCTTTTTCACGCGGCCCTGGATGTAGTCCCACAGCACTTCGCGCGGCGGGTACGAGGAGATCGGCCGGCCGAAGTGTTCGTCGAAGCTGTAGTCGGCGAATTCAAGGCATTCCTTGGGGCCGTTGGACCACAGGTAGCGGTACATGCTGCCGTGCACCGGTTCGCCGTGCTGGTCGAGGCCGGTGCGCCAGGTGTAGTTCCACATGCCGCCCCAGTCGGCCTGCTTTTCGAAGCAGACGATTTCGGGCATGGGGGCGCCCTGGGCATGGGCGGATTGGAAGGCACGCAGTTGCGCAAGGCCGGACGGGCCGGCACCGATGATGGCTACACGAAGAGTCATAGAGATTCCTGAACAGTTGAACGCTGAAAAAATGCAAAGGCTCCCCAACCCCGAGCGGCAAAAGCCGAGGGTGGTGGAATTCAGGCGCTACGGTGCAGGTGGAGGGACGGGGCGCTTGCGCATCTGGGCCAGCAGGATGTTGCCTGGCGGAATCGACAGTGCGTGGAACAGGGTCGAGAGCGGGGAAGGGGTGACTGTGTTCGGCCCGTAGCCATCAGCGCAGGGCGCAAAATGGGGGCCTGAAGGGCGAAAGATGCGTGTGATCTCGTTCATGGGGGGCTGGAATGGCCTCTTTTCGTTATGGTTTCCTTTTTATCTATAACGGATGGGGGTGGGGATATCAAGGTCGGCGACCCCTCCACCCGACAGTGCGCAAACTCAATCAAGGCGCCCGAGCAGGGGTTTGCACCAGCGCGAGGGGGTGATGCCGTAGGCGTTCTTGAAGTGCCTGGACATATGGCTCTGGTCGAAGAAACCGGCCTCTACGGCTGCGTCCGCCAGGCACTGACCGGCGAACACCGAGGCCTTGAAACGGTCGAGGCGGCGCAGGGTCAGGTAGCGGTGGGGGCTGGTGCCGAAGTAGGCGCGAAAGTCCTTGGACAGGCTCCAGCGGTCGCGGTTGGCGCAGGCGGCCAGGTCATCCAGGGTGATGGGCTGCTCCAGGCTGTCATCCATGTACTCGCGGGCACGCCGGGCGGCGGCGTAGTCGTGGGCCTGCCTTGATGCCGGGCGCCCGCACACGGCCTGCAGCGCGCTTACCAGGCCCAGCAGCGCGTCGTCCTCTTCGAGCGGGTCTAGCCTGTCGTCCATGCTCGCGAGCATCGCGTGGGTGGCGGCCGCCAGGCGCGGGTCGCGGGAGATGCCGCCCTTGAGAAACGGCAACGGCTGGCCCCCGAGCACCTCCTGCACCAGCGCCGGGGTGAGGTAGAGCATGCGATAGCGAAACCCCGACGCCGAGCCCGCATGCCCGTCGTGGACTTCGTCCGGGTGCAGCACCAGGATCTCCCCAGGCAGGCTGTGCCGGCTGGCGCCGCGGTAGCTGAAGCTCTGCACCCCGGCCAGGGTGCGGCCGATGGCATAGGTATCGTGGCGGTGCGGGTCGAAACCGTGGGCGCTGAAGAAGGCCTCCAGGCGTTCGACCCTGGGGGACGGCGGGGCGTGTTTCACCCAGTCTTGCGGTGACGGTAGATCGAGCATTCTGCTCACCTTTCGAGCGATAGAGTCAGGCCGGCGACAACACAGGTTACAGCGTGCCGGCGTTTGCCTGAATGTGAATGTAGAAATCGTGGAACATGAAAGCGGCGCACACGGCCAGGGCGATGCCCATCAGGCGGTTGAACAGGTTGAAGTACACCTCTTTGCTGATGCGCTTGCCCAGCACGGCGCCCAGCAAGGCGTAGAGGCCCGGCGCGCCGGCAGCGCCCAGGGCGATCAGCGCCGACACCGCGGCGATGCTGGCGCCGCTGAGGTGCGCGGCGGGGAACATCACGCTGGTGATCGGCAGCACCACCATCATGCCCTTGGGGTTGAGGGCCTGGATCAGAAAGCCGTTCCAGAAGGTCAGCGCCTTGGCGGGGGCATCGGACGATTGGGTGAGCTGGACCCTGGCGGTGTAGACCTTGAAGGCCAGGTAGCTGGTGTAGAGCCCGCCGGCCAGGGCGAGGTAGGGCAGCGCGGCCTTGGAGATGATGGCTTCGCCGGTGTAGCCGAACAGGATGAACAGCACGAACATTGCGCCGCCCACGCCGACGAAGAAGCCTGCGGTACGGCGGAACTGGCCTGTAAGGCCGGCGTTCAGGCCCATCACGTTCACCGGGCCGGGGCTGTACATCACGCTGAAGGCGTAGAGAAAGATTTCCATTGTGTCCCCTGCGAGTGTGGGTAGGTGGTGTGCAGGTGACGTTAAACGGCCAGCCTTCGGCTGGCTTGTACGTTTGTGGGTGCCACCCTGCAGGAGCCGGCCTTGCCGGCGAAGAGGCCGTCCACTGCGGCGCAGGGCTGCGTTTACACACGCTTGGCCAGACACGTCTGAAGGACTGTAATATGCGGACAGATTTTGCGTGGGCGGTGCGCCTTGCTGGGGTTCAGGCAGGCCGTTAGGCTCCTGCGGTCGCTGAGCATCAGCGATCGGGTTTGGTCGCCCGTTGACAAAAAATCACGCTTCGGCGCCGCCTATGGCGGTTGTACGCGGGAGGCCTCGTGCCTGCCGGGTTTTGATCTTTTTGTCCCGGTCGACCAACTCGCGTACAGCTGCCACCCAACTTGCTTGGTCGCGAGCAGTGGCAGCTTCACTCCACAAAAAGTGATCGCCATGAAAAAAATCGTTCCTGATCCGCCGACTGCTCTGCTGGGTGAGCCCAGCGTTGATCCTCGTATCGAACACTCGCCGTTCTTCCTGGTACGCGCTGACATACCCGAAGAAGACGCCCTGATGCATGCCTCGCTGTTGCTCAGAGGCATCTTCGACACCCTCCAGAAAGCCTGTTTGCACCCCGAGGACTCCACCAGCAAAGTTCTGCTGTGGGTCTCGTTGCATTCGACGGAATTAGCCAAGGTGCTGGTGGATGCGGTGCTCGACGGCATGGGCAATCGCAAGGCCACTGCGTAGAGGAAGCGACAGGGGCCGACCTGTTCAGCCCCTGTTGTGACAGACTTTCCGATCATGCACGGAGCACGATGCCGATGACCCAATTTGAAACCCAATCCAGCTCACCCGACGGCTGCTATCGTATCGAGGCGGCGCCGTGGGAAGCCGGCAACTCGCACTGGGTGTATCCGCCGCGGATTGTCGATGCCGTGTCGGGTGCCTGCCTGTTCGAGTTCCAGGACCCGCGCTGGTCCCTGGACCGCGCGGCATGGTTGAGTGATACGCAGGTCGAGCTGATGTTGCGCAAGTATCCAGGGCAACTGACAGGGCATGGGTTACGGGTGAGGGTTGATTGCGCGGGGCGTGTCGCGAGATGCGGTGAGGGGGCAGGTGTTGAGTTTGCTGACCTTGAGCGTGCACTCGAGCGCCATGCTTGTGGGTAACTGAAAAACCATCGGCTACCCGCGATTCGAAGTGCAGGGCCCGGTCAAGCCATGGCCGGATGTTGGATCTTTCTGGATGACGACCGGGATTTCATTGTTCGGGCGAATACCCGGCGTGGGTGCGGCTGGGTATTCGTTTCATGTCAGGGCTGTACACGGCTGTCGAACGGTTCGAAGTCGCGCTCGGTGAACGCTTCGGTCAGCACATTCGAACTGCACAGCCATTCGATCGCTTCCACCAGCCCGTTACCCGCGACGAGGGCGGCTTCACTGTGACGTGGCAGCACATAGATGCGCTCCGGGTCGCTGGGGTGAATGATGAGTTCGTCGCCGTCGTAGGTGTCGCCAATGATGATGCACTGCAAGGCCTTTTCCTTGGGCATCAGCTCCTTGTCGTCGTCCCAGAACCAGTACTGGTTGATGCGCTCAACCCACTGGGCCTGGCTGTTTTCGCCGTGCAGCAGTTGATGGGGCGGGTAGATGCGCACGTACACGCCGCCAAGAATGCCTTCGCCGAACTGCGTGACGTACTCGCGGTAGCCGGTGGGGAAGCGGGTACCCAACACAGCTTGTGCCTGGTCCACTTCGGCGTCTGTGGACAGCACCAGCGGGCTGCCGGTAACAGTGATGTTTTCAAACATTGGGCCTGTCCTTTTGCGTGGTATCCAAGGGTGCAGGTTTTTAGCGTAACGGGGGCTTGGGGGCAAGGCTGCCACGTTCGCTGGATCAGGTTATCCTGCTCCCGTTTTTCAAGTGGCGGCACAGGCCGCAAGTGCTCTGGCTTGAGCATTTCAGTGAACCAGGCGATGGAACGATTTACCTATGACCGAACAGATCATCTACGGTGTTGAAGGCGAAAGCGACGAGTTCAAGGCCGCCGTGGCCAGTGCTCAGGCGACGTTCAAGTACTTCTGGCGAGAGCTGTCGTGGGAGGCACGCAGGATCGTGAAGGGCCTGGACATGGCTGCTGTGAAAATGTCCTTCCCCATCGAGAGCGACGACCCCGAGGTACCCAGCGTCGAGAACATGTGGGTGAGCGAGATCGAGTTCGATGGGCAGTCCATCACCGGCGTGCTGATGAATGAGCCAAGCTGGGCCACCTCGTTCAAGGCCTGGGAGCCTGTGACGCTGCCGTTGGCCTTGCTGAACGACTGGATGTATGTGCGCCAGGGCCATGTATACGGCGGCTTCACCGTCGATGCGATACGCGCGGCCATGCCCGAAGACGAGCGCCTGGAGCACGATGAGGCCTGGGGTATGGATTTCGGTGAGCCGGGTTTGGTCGAAGTCGTCCCGGCTGCAGAAGGTCAGCAGCCTTGGCTGCTCTCCCGTACGTTGAGCCGTGCTGAAGACCAGCAGACGCTGGCGGTGCTGGAATGCACCGAGCACCCGATGGCCTTGAACATGCGCGACAAGATCGAGGAGGGCGTGAGCGCACAGCCGCAGGTGGCCCGAGACCCGGATGACGAGGGATGGCTGATGCTGCACCGCGAGGTGCTGGCGGGCAATTACACGGTGGTGGATGCGCTGTTGCGTCATGGCGCTGACCCGTTGCTGCCCAACGGCAACGGCCAGACTTCGCTGGCGTTGGCAGGCATTGCCGGTTGGCCGCGGATTCTGGCGTTGCTTGAAGGGCAAAGCGCCCACTAGCGTGGGGTGCCATTCGCCAGCAAGGCTGGCTCCAACCGACGGCGTGGTCCTTTGTAGGAGCCGGCCTTGCTGGCGAAGAGGCCCGCCAACTCGCGTACAGCTGCCACCCCATGAGCGATACGCCATTGAGCCAGAGTGAAACCCAATCCACCGCACATCATCGACGCAGAATCAGGCGCTTGCCTGTTTGAGGTCGAGGACAAACGCTGGTCTCTGGACCGTGCGGCATGATTGAGCGATACGTAGGTCGAGCTGATGTTGCGCACGTATTCAGGGCATCTGACAGGGTAAGGGTTACGGGTGAGGGTTGATGGCAGGTGTTGAGTTGGCTGACCTTGAGCGTGCGCTCGAGCTCCATGCTTGTGGGTAACTGAAAAACCATTGGCGTCGGCTATTTCAGTATCACGCGATAGACGCAAAGCGCTCGATCACAGGTTGTTCGCGATGCTCGGCCTGCCACAGATCCCAGTCAGCCTGAATGGCCAGCCAGGTTCGAGCCTTGCCGATGCCGGCTCGTTCAAGCCGGACGGCGAGGTCCGGGCTGACAGGTGCATGGCCGTGAAGGATTCGAGACAGTGTTTCTCTGGCGTAACCGAGCCGACGTGCAAACTCGGCCACCTTGATATCCAGGGCGGGCAACACATCTTCGCGCAAGGTTTCGCCTGGGTGCGGGGGGTTGAACATGGCCATTTGGGGGAACTCCTCAGTGGTAGTCGAGGTAATCAACCAGTTCAACGTCTGTGCCGTCGAATCGGAAAATTACCCTCCAGTTTCCGCTGATGGTCACTGACCAATACAAGGTCAAGTCGCCTTTGAGCGGGTGGAGCCTCCAACCGGGCATGTCGATGTCGCCCGCACAGGTTGCGCGATCCAGAAATGGAAGCAGGCGCGCAAGCCGCTTGGCATGGTCGGCCCGGATCCCTCGAGTCGAGCCGGTTTCGTAAAACGCCTTGAGGCCTTTGTGTTGAAAGCTCTTTATCATCGATAAAGTGTGATGCATTACATCACACTCGACAATCGCCCTGCAATATCAAGGCACAAAGAGAAATTCGCTTCAATTTGGGCTCCGGTTCAGGACGACTACCCAGTAGCCGTGCACGAGGGAGACGGCGGCCCACAGGTGAGGTGCGCCGACGTGCCTGAAACGGCCTGCACCGGTGATACGGTTGAGGAAGCTCTTTTCTACGCGGTAGTAGATCAGCGTATTCCCATACCGCTGCCATCGCCGGTGGTACCTGCCCAACCGTGGTTCGCCTGCCAGCTTTGACGGAGGCCAAAGCTACCCTGCGTATCGAATTGTCGGTGGTTACAGTTTCGTAGGAAGGGGCCGCTGCACACTAAGTACGATTAACACGAAAGAACCCGCCAAAAGGCGGGTTTTTCGTGGTTCCAGAAACACTGAAAATTGTCTCTGCAACCTTGTGATGGTGCGGCATCAGGAGTCGAACCCGAGACCTATTGATTACAAGTCCAAAAAATCGACCAGTGTCCATTGGGAAAACCCGCAATCCTCAATGTTTTCTGAAATATGTAGGCTTATTGGTCGCGGATAAGTCATGCCGCCGTGGACACTTTGTGGACACTCTCCAGCGATTTCTCTTGCACAGCATTGCAAAACCTTGCACTGGGTGAAACCCGCCATCTTGGCTCAAGAGCCCCGGCTGGCCTGGGCGGGGCACCTGATTGCACCCCCACCCGGCTTTGCACAATTTTCCAACGCAAAGCCCGTCGGCGGGAGGGGGATAAGTGATTTTCAGCTGAGTTTTTTTTCGCTGACAACGTTTTTTCGGAGCGGCCACCTGATTGCAGCCTGTCGGGTGAGGGTCGCTATGTTTAGGGTAGGGTGCTGTATGCGTATACAGTGCTATTTGGGGTTGCCAGTGAGAGACGAGCAGCTAAACCTCGATTCCACGCATGAGCTGGCGCAGACAGGATTCGTATAGAGTGGAATCGAATTTATAGATGGTTGCGCTTATGCGCAGTCCTGGTGGTGCCGGCTCTGGCATATTGTTAATTAGCACGTCTTTAAAGCGGCTGTACTATTGGTTCATCAATAGTTCTAGCCGCTTTAATTGTGATTCAGTCTCTTGCAGGGTAACTAACTATTGCCTGAGCGTCTTTCAAGGCAAACATTTGATCCCCCTCAAGAGGCACGAACGGAAAACTTGCAAACTCAAGATTTGTAGGCGATATATTTAAAGTCAGGTATTTTTCATTAAAGTCCAGCTTAGTTGCCTGGGCAGGAAAGGTACCCTTGTCTTTTAAAGTCACCATGAATCCGACTGGGAAAAAGCTCAGTACGCTGACCGAGGTCGTGTGGCCTTGATTACGTACAGTTACAAACTTTGCACTAATATGCATATCGCGCGGATAGAACCAGTAGTAAATGTCGTGAGTATCATTGATCGCGGAGTCATCCCCCATGACGAATTTTTTTAATGGAGTAAAGTACTCCGACTCGATAGGACTTCTTGTGCATTCTTCTTCAGTTGTAGCAGCTAACATATGCCCAATCAGCGAGCGAGCATAACGCACTGGGTCTATTTCCACTCTTGCAAGTGGGAGCAGGTTTCCCCCGATTGGTCTAAAGTACTCTAGGACTTGGCGCGTAATCTTTTTATAGGCCGCTCCTACGATACCGTCATCAAGTCCAAGCCTTCTATTGCAAGCAACACAGATCGTCCGAAAAGAACTCCCGTTTCTAGCTTTCACGCCTTTGAAGTTAACAGCCTCAAGCCCCATCATCTCTGTAACTAGCCGCTGTTCGACAGGGCGTAAAGTTACACAGCACTGCGGAGGAACGTGATCTTGGCTCAGTTTCTGTTTCTCGCCACATATCAGGCAGAAACCATATTTCATCCCAAGGTGGGCGATGCGCCTTGATATTCTTTTTTGGAATTCCCCCACACCCACCTCTTATGAATTAAGAAAACGCAAACCATACCATCTGAAAAAATGAAAGTCGCCGATGGGAGTCAAGCAGTTATGCCTTTAAGCCTAGAGGCCAGTAAAGCCGAATATGATGCATAGCTTCCAAGCGCCGCGCTATCTGCTGGTGTAGGCCCAGGACCTGGCACATGGGTATGTGCAGCAAGCGTGGTGTTCATCTGCTCCACCACGTCCAGCAGAGTACACAGAACCTGCAGCACGTTGACCCCCTCTGACCCCAGCCAGGTCTTGGGCGCCTGCAGACGCTGACCGGCCCCGGCCACGCTCTTGCGCAGGCCCTGGATCTGCTCCTGCATATCGCCACCTACCGTGGCATTGAGCTTCTGCCCGACCACCAGGTTGAGGTTGCGGCCGGTGGCCTGGTGCAGGTCATCCACGGCCGCCAGGCTCGCGGATCCGCCTGAGAGCAGCTTGAGCGCGCCCAGGGCCTCTATCTTCTTGATCCCACCCACTGACTCGGTCGAATGGTCGTCCACCGTCCTGGTGTGGCTCTGGAACGTCTCGGTGTTGTCCTGGGCCTCTACCTCTCACTCGACCGTCTCGTCTTGGATCTCGCTGTCAGCTTGGCGAAGCCCGTTGCCGCCGTTCGCGCCGCTATATCTGGTCACCCTTAAGCACGTTGGACAGGCCAGCGCCTGAGCTACCATCGCCATTTTTCGGCCGTGCGAAGAAGCAACATTTTTGTTGCTTACGCAACATAACTGTTGCAGTGTGGCGGTGTCGAGATGGTGGGACTGCACATGAAGTACAGCGAGTTTCGACGATGGTTGCGAGCACATGGCGTTACGTTCGTGCCTGCGAAGGGAAGCCATTTCAAGGTTTACCTCGGCAACCGACAAACCATATTCCCAGACCATGGCGCTAAGGAAATCAGCGAAGGTCTGAGAAGAAAAATCATCAAAGACCTGGGCCTCGGTGATTGAAGTCGAGCCCTATGGGAGGCCCAAAGGCCATGTATGACTATCCAGTAACCGTGCACGAGGAAGACGGCGGCCCATGGGTTAGCTGCGCCGACGTCCCTGAAATGTCCAGCGCCGGTGATACGGTTGAGGAAGCACTTTTCGACGCGGTAGATGCCCTGGAGTCGGCGCTTTCCTTTTACGTGGATCAGCGCATTGCCATACCGCTGCCGTCTCCACCTGCACCTGGCCAGCCTGTGGTTCGGCTACCTGCTTTGACTGCGGCCAAGGCTGCACTGTGGAATACCATGATCAAGCAGAAGGTGACCAAGACCGAGTTAGCGCGCCGGCTGGGGGTGAATCGCCCCCAAGTAGATCGGTTGGTAGATTTGCTGCACCGCTCCAAGATCGAACAGGTCGAGCATGCACTGCAAGTGCTTGGCCAGCGTATCGAGCTGTCGGTGGTTGCAGCTTCGTAGGAAGGGCCGCTGCACACTCAGTACGCCAAAAACGAAAAAACCCGCCAAAAGGCGGGTTTTTCGGGGGTTTCAGAAACACTGAAAACTGTCTCTGCAACCTTGTGATGGTGCCGGCACCAGGAGTCGAACCCGGGACCTACTGATTACAAGTCAGTTGCTCTACCAACTGAGCTATACCGGCATAGGGGCGCTATTATAGCGATCGGTTTGGTTCTGTAAACCACTTCCGCTCAATCTTGCGCAAGGCCACGGTTCACGTGGCCTGCAGCCATTCTACTACCACCCGCGATGCAGGCTTTCGGCCGTCGGTTCGGCCTTGGCCGGGTCGAACAGCATCGGCTTCTGTTCATGGCAGCCACGCTTGCCGCATTTCACGTAGCGATGCGGCTGCGCCGGCAGGCCATTGTCGCCCAGCACCTGCATCTGCGGCATGTCCCAGCCCGCAAGGCTGTCGCCGCGGCTGGCGTGCCCGCCGGCGCAGCCACCCAGCAGCAGGGCAAAGGCCACCAGGGCGATGGTGTTGAAGGTGTTCATGGTCATGTGTGTTTTCCCGATTGCATCATGCGGCCCGCAAGCCGTCAGTCCTTGTTCAATATCCGGTGAATCGTGCCGCCACAACCCTGGTAGCACTGGTCGTACTCGCGCCCGCAATCACTCGACAGCCCCGCGCTGTAGGGGTAGCTCGGGTAGTAGCAACTGCGCCGCGCATCCTTCTTGCTCTTGCCCTGCTGGCAGTACTGGTAACTGCGCATCTCGGACTGGTACAGGGCCTGGTTGGCGTTGTCCTGCATGCGTGCCAGTTGCCCGCAGTAGTTGCGCTGCTGCGAGCACGCGCTGATGCACTGCATGCCGTGCTGGCTCGGCGGTGGCGAATAGCGATAGGTGTAGCTCGGCCCACAGCCGCCCAGCAGGCCGGCGGCCAGCAGCAGCGCTGCGCGCCAGTGAAAGGTGATGCTCACGAGAGGGTGTTCCTTGTTCAGTCCTCGCTGAATTCCAGCAGGTCTCCCGGCTGGCACTTCAGCGCGCGACACAGCTTCTCCAGGGTCTCGATCTTGAAACCCTTGATCTTGCCGTTCTTCAGCAACGATAAGTTAGCTTCGGTAATGCCAATAATCTCGGCCAGGTCCTTGGAACGGATCTTGTTCCGGGCCATCACGACGTCGAGCCTGATGATTATCGGCATGGGGCTAGGCTAGACATAACAGTTGTGTTCATCGCTGATGGTCTTGGCGTCACGCATGAGGAGGGAGAAGGCACACAGCAATATGCCCTTCATGATCTCGTAAACCGCCGCGGATGATACACCGATCCCCACGCTGAAGCTCCTTTCGCCTGGCGGCAGGTCGATGCAGAAGGCCAGGCCCTGCAAGGTGGCGATCACCGGCCACAGCAACGGCAGGCCGATGCACAACAGGCCCACCCACCACAGCAGCTTGATGTTGGAGGCCGTCCACGTCTGCCCGCGCGACAGGCGGATGAAGAACAGGCCGGTGAGATACAGGGCCAGTACCGACAGGCTGGCCGGGATCATGTCCAGGGTGATGACCAGTGCCTGGGCCAGGACGCTGGGCTG
Organism: Pseudomonas sp. PS01300; assembly: GCF_029960155.1. Classification (NCBI taxonomy): domain Bacteria; kingdom Pseudomonadati; phylum Pseudomonadota; class Gammaproteobacteria; order Pseudomonadales; family Pseudomonadaceae; genus Pseudomonas; species Pseudomonas sp. PS01300. Next base: position 16,241 of record NZ_JASCPN010000086.1, read on the forward strand.
GAAGCCCGGCGCCACCAGCAGGGGCATCTGGTCGGCGAAGCTTTGCAGGTAGGCGGCCAGCACGTCGTGCCGGTCGAAAAGCCAGAACCAGGCATTGCAGCCAAATTCGGCCAGCGCCGTACCCCACGCCAGCAACGCCGCAAAGGCACCGATTGCACGCAGACGCGAGCGTGCGTAGGCCACTGTTTTGCTGTTCATGGTTTTTCCTTGGTCTGGTTTGAACGGGGCGGATTATTGAGCAAAAATTATCGCAGTACAATAATTAATTGGTGTGGGATGAGGTGGTGTGGCGATTTGACTCGCAGGGGGGGCGGGGTCTGCGTTGCAGCCTTCGCGGGTCAAGCCCGCTCCCACAGGGATCGCCGCCCACCATGTGG
>NZ_JASCPN010000087.1:0-16390 GCF_029960155.1 Pseudomonas sp. PS01300
GCGCCCCGCGCGGGGGGGGGGGGTGGGCGCGGCCGGCCCCCCCCCCCCGCCGTTGCCCTCAATACAGTTCGGAATCCAGCGCCAGCATCTGGTCGGACGCAAAGGCGGCCTTGAGGTGCTCCATGGTATCGCTGGTGCGATCTTCGGCCTTGCAACTGAGCCAGGCGATGGACGCCGACAGCAGTACCAGCAGGCGCTTGGCCTGGGTGGTCAAGGCGATGGCCGGCTTGTGCACCATGCTGATCTGGGTGCTGGCGGCACGCCCCGGATCATGCTCGAGCATGTGCATGATGCGTACGGCAACGGTGCTGCACAGGTCGCGCTTGAGCTCGATGTCCGAGCCGTTGATGGCCTGCCAGTAGGCGTCTTCCTGGCCGTCCTCGATGAACAGGTCGACCCAGGCCCGGTATTCTTCGTCCTTCGCGATGCTGAAGGCCATTTGCGCCCACTGAACCTTCAACTGCTCGATGTGTTGCCCGGACGCCTGCAGCGCCTGGGTGAAGGCCAGCGTCTCCTGCATCAGCGAGGTGTGTCGCGGGCCAAGCTGGTTGCTTGCCTGCAGCAGCGCATCGCTGCACTCGCGGTATTCCTGGATCAGCGCGTTGCCTTCATGCAGGTTGAACAGCACCGGAAAGATACGGTACTTGGCCGCGTGCACTTCCTTGACGAACAGGCGGGTCTGTTCGATCAGTTCGGCTATGCTGGCCTGGGTTTCCTGGAAGCGATCACTGTCGACCAGCATTTCGCGCATTCTGGCGGGCGACGCGTCCTGCTCCCTCAGGCGACGCGACAGGTGCGCCATGTGAATGATCTTCTGGGTGGGCGCGATGATCTGGTGGGTGAACTGGCGGGACAGGGTTTCGAGCTCTTCCTGCAGTTGCTGGATGGAGATGGTGCGCACCTGCTCGTGAAGCTTCATCACCGCTTCGGTCTTGTTTTGACGGCGCTGGTTGAGCATGAAGGTGACCGCCGAGCCGACGATCGCCACGCTGGTGGCGATATCGACACCGATAGACAAAGCCGAGATTTCCATGCACCGCTCCTTAGATAATGGAGCGGTTTTTATAGAGGGTAATCGCGCCCGGCGCCACCACCGCGCGCCTGGCGACTTCAGGCCAGTGGCTGGATCACGTCGACCCACTGCGCGTTGACCAGGGTGGCCAGGCGCTCGGGCTCGATGCGCACCGCCGCATTGACCGCACCGCCGGCGGGGAAGACCACCTCGAAGTCCTTCAGCGACTCGTCGCAGTACACCCGCAGCGGCTGGCTCAGGCCGAAGGGGCACACGCCGCCGATGGGGTGGCCGGTGTGCTGCTCGACCTGCTCGGCCTCGAGCATGCGTGCCTTGACGCCGAACTGCTGCTTGTACTTGCGGTTGCACAGGCGCGCATCGCCGCGTACCACCAGCACGATCACCTCCTCGCCCACGCGCAGCGAGAGCGATTTGGCGATCTGCCCCGGCTCGACCGCCAGCGCCTCGGCGGCCAGGGCGACGGTGGCGGTGCTGGACGCCAGTTCCAGCACCTGCAGGTCGGGTGAATGGTGGGAGAAAAACGCTTTGACTGACTGCAGACTCATCTTCGCTTGATCCTCTGAAAAAACAGCCCTGGCGGGATACCGTTGCGTACCCTACCAGCTTGGGCAGGCAAAAAACTCAGTCGCCCAACGCGACGCCCTCGCGACGTGGGTCGGCACCGGCCGACCAGCCCTGCCCATCACGCACGATGACCTGCGTGCCGCTGGTCATCTCGATGGGCGATACCGCATGCCCGCGGGCCTTGAGCTGCTCGATCAGGGCGGGGCCGACCAGCCCGGCCTCCACTTCGGTGCCGACGTTGCGGCTGCCGAAGTTGGGCAGGTCGACGGCCTGCTGCGGGTCGAGCTTCCAGTCCAGCAAGCCGATCAGCGCCTTGTTCACGTACTCGATGATCTGCGAGCCGCCGGGCGAGCCGAGGGCGGCCACCAGCTGGCCGCTGGCCTGGTCGAACACCAGGGTCGGCGCCATCGAGGAGCGCGGCCGCTTGCCCGGTGCGATGCGGTTGGCCACCGGCTTGCCGTTCTCCTCGGGGATGAACGAAAAGTCGGTCATCTGGTTGTTGAGCAGAAAGCCCTTGACCAGCACATGAGAGCCGAACGCCGCCTCGACCGAGGTGGTCATCGACAGCGCGCCGCCCTGATCGTCCACCGCGACGATCTGCGAGGTGGAAATGCGCAATGGCGAGCGGTCAGGCGCCCACGCCAGGGGCATGCCGGGCGGCACACCGGCAGTGGCGACGCCCATGCTCCGATCACCGATCAGCGTGGCGCGCTGGGCCAGGTACGCCTTGCTGGTGAGCCCGGGCACATTGACCGGCACCTGGTCGCTGTCGGCCAGGTACAGGGCGCGGTCGGCATAGGCCAGGCGCTCGGCTTCGGCAATCAGGTGCACGGCCTGGGCGGAGGGTTGCATGACGCCCCCGGGGCGAGCTTTTTCGGGCGCCATCGCGGCCAGGTCCAGTGCCGGTTTCTGGTGCTGCAGCGCCTCCAGGATGCCCAGCGTCTGCAGTACCGCGACGCCACCGGACGACGGTGGCGGCATGCCGCAGACCGTCCACTGCTTGTACGGCCCGCATACCGGCGCGCGCACCTTGGCCCGATAGCCTGCAATGTCGCTCAGCGACAACGTGCCGGGGTTACTGTGGGTACTGACCTGCTGCACCATCGCCTCGGCGATGGGCCCGTGGTAGAAGGCGTCCGGGCCCTGGTTGGCGATGGCCTCCAGGGTTTGCGCCAGCTCGGGGTTCTTCAGCAGCGTGCCCACGGGCAAGGGCTGGCCCTGGGGCGTGAGCAGGTAGCGGGCCAGTGCAGGCGACTGCGGTATCGAGGTGGAGGCGGCAATCAGGGCGTGCAGCCGCGCAGACACGGGGAAGCCGTCGCGGGCCAAATCGATGGCCGGCTGGAACAGGGCGCGCCAGGGCAGCTTGCCGTGTTGCTGGTGCGCCATCTCCAGGGCCCTGAGCACACCGGGCACGCCCACCGAGCGACCGCCGATCTGGGCGTCCTTGAATCCCATCGGCGTGCCGTCCGGCTTCAGGAACAGGCGGCTGTCGGCCCCTTGGGGCGCCGTCTCCCGCCCATCGAACGCCTGCACCTGCTTGCCATCCCAGTACAGGATGAAGGCGCCGCCGCCGATGCCGCTGGACTGCGGCTCCACCAGGGTCAACACCGCCTGCATGGCAATGGCGGCATCGATCGCAGACCCGCCCTTGCGCAACATCGCCTGGCCGGCGGCGCTTGCCAGGGGGTTGGCTGCCGCGGCCATATGGTGCTGTGCCTGTACGGGGGCCATGCCTGCGCGGTAGCCCGAGGCGATTTCCGGGGCGGCGGGCAAGGCGGTGCTGGATGGCGCAGGCGGGGTTGCGCTGGTGCAGGCGCCGAGCAGCAACGCTGCCATCGAGAAGCCGAGGGCGTGCATCAGGTGTTTGCGGGTGGTTGGGTAACCGGTCAAGACCAACTCCATTGGGCGTTTGGGGAACGCGGGCAATGGTAGCGTGATTGACGCGAGCAGGCCCGGTACTCACCGCGCCTTGTGCGGCGATTCCAATGCGCGTGCCCTGATTCTCGACGCGTAGGGTGCAGATTGATTAAGCTTCCCGCTTTAACGTTTCAGTTTGTTTCAAGGATTCAGATGACCATTCAGCAAGCGCCGCCACTCGCCTATTCCAGAGCCACCGTCGGCAAGATGGAAGCCGCCATGGCCCTGGGGAGTTTTGCCATCGGTACCGGCGAGTTCGCGATCATGGGGCTGATGCCCGACATCGCCAGCAACCTGCACCTGAGCGAGCCCCAGGTGGGCCATGCCATCAGCGCTTATGCCCTGGGCGTGATGGTAGGTGCGCCGGCCCTGGCGATTCTGGGCGCCAAGCTGCTGCGCAAGCACATGCTGCTGTTGCTGATGGCGCTGTATGCGATCGGCAACCTGGCCACGGCCTTCGCGCCCTCCTTCGCCGGGCTGGTGGCGTTTCGCTTTATCAGCGGCCTGCCCCACGGCGCCTACTTCGGCATCGCGGCGGTGGTGGCCTCGAGCATGGTGGCCACCGACCAGCGCGCGGGCGCGGTGGCACGGGTGATGATGGGGCTCACCCTGGCGATGCTGCTGGGCAACCCGGTGGCGACCTTCCTGGGGCAGTTCTTCGGCTGGCGTGCGGCGTTCGTGCTGGTGGGCGCGATTGCGCTGTGCACCATCGGGCTGGTGTGGCGCTACGTGCCGCAGCGTCACGATGAAGTGCGCAGCGACCCGCGCAAGGAGCTCCAGGCGTTTCGCCTGCCGCAGGTGTGGATGGCGCTGGCCATCGCCTCGATCGGTTTTGCCGGCATGTTCTGCGTGTTCAGTTACCTGGCGCCGACCATGCTGCAGGTGACCAAGGTGTCGCCACAGTGGATTCCATTCGGGCTGGCGGCGTTCGGGGTGGGCGGCATCATCGGCAACATCGCGGGCGGCAAGCTGTTCGACCGCCTGCAGTTTCGCGCGGTGGGGTTGGTGCTGGTATGGTCGATTCTCGTGCTGAGCCTGTTCCCCTTCGCGGCCAGTTCGCCATGGGGCGTGCTGCTGGGCTGCGGGCTGGTCGGCACCATGATCGCACTGGCCGCCCCCTTGCAGATTCGCCTGATGGACATTGCACATGAAGCGCCGAGCCTGGCGGCGGCATCGAACCATGCGGCGTTCAACCTGGCCAATGCGCTGGGGCCATGGTTTGGCGGCATGGCGATTACCGCGGGGTTCGGCTGGACCAGTACCGGCTACATTGGCGCGGCGACTGCGCTGGTGGGGTTGGGGATCTACCTGGTGGCGCGGCGGATGAAGGGCGGGCACTGAGGGCCTGCCAGGTTTTGCCAAAGGAAAGAAACCAACGTGAACCAGCTTTCAATCGCCAGCTTCAAATCGAAGTACAGCCAGGGCTTCTACTCGACCTTCGCCATCGATGGCGCGCCGCTGGAAGTCTGGCTGCCAACACGAGACCCCGCTGCACAGCTTCATCTGGTGGCAGCGCATGCCGGCCTCTACGGCGAAGACGATAATGAACTGGTGTGGGACCGCAGCTACTCCACTGCCCCTGGGTGGACCACCCTGGTGCCGCTGCTGGTGTGCTCCGATGACCTGGACCTTAGCTGCACGGTCATCGTCGTGGAGCAACACGCCCATGAGGACCACATCCACTGGCGGCGCTTCGGCCTGCTGCACGAGGTGATCACCCTGGAGCAGCCCCGCGTCAGCTGGTTCGAGGCCGCTTGCACCGCCACCTTTGAACGCGCCGAATTCCACCGCACACTGGATGAATTTCGCCGGCTGGAAGGCGTGGTGATGGCCTGGGACTAGGGTCTGTATGAAAAGTCTTGAGACGAAGGTCAGGCTGTTTTCAACGCAGCATCATCGAGTATCAAGGCTTTTCGTACAGAGCCTAGGCCGCTATCGAAGCCTGGACTGTTCGCATGCAGCCTTGAGGCGCTGCATGGCATCGGGCGCCATGGGCGCGGTCATCATGGCGTGATAGTTCATGCATTCCCGGGTTTGCTGCTCAGCCGTGGGAGCGCCGCTGGAGGTACAGCCGGCGAGGATGAACAGCGCAAGGGCCGTGATCAGTGGTTTCATTTATATATCCGCAACAAGTGACGCCGTGGCCTTCAGCGCCTTGAGGCCTCAATGGTCACCATGGCCTGCGCGCATCTTGAAAAAGCGAACCTGCCGCTTATTGGCCAAGGTGGAAAATAATAATCAAAAGCCCTGCAGATGAGCATCATGAGGGTGGCTAACGTTCCCATGAAATCAATTCAATTTAACTCGTTCGATGCCCGGACATAAAATACGCCCCAATTAAGGAATACTTCAAGACGCCCGAGCAAAAAAACCTACAACGAATCAAACTTGCCGAAGAGGGCAAATGTAGATTCGGTTTTTATCTCGGACCATCAGGGCACCCGATTAAAATGAGCACAGCATTTACATTCTCGATCAAGCGTATTCATTTCGACGAACATTATCGCCCCGCTGAAAACACCCGCACGACCACCAACTTCGCGAACCTGGCGAGGGGGCAGCGTCGCCAGGAGAATCTGCGCAATACCCTGACGATGATCGACAATCGTTTCAACGCCCTGGCGCACTGGGACAACCCGAAAGGCAACCGCTACAACGTCGAACTTGAAATCATTTCCGTGGAAATGAACATGGATGCCGAGCACAGGGACACCGCCCTGCCGCTGATTGAAATATTGCAGACCACCATTGTGGATCGCAAAACAAGCGAACGCATCGAGGGCATCGTAGGCAACAACTTCTCCTCTTACGTGCGCGATTATGACTTCAGCGTACTGTTGCTGGGGCACAACAAGAACCAGCAGGGGTTCAGCACGCCGGAGGATTTCGGCGAGCTGCACGGCAAGCTGTTCAAGCATTTCGTGAACTCGAGCACTTATAAAGAACACTTCAAAAAACCACCGGTCATCTGCCTGAGTGTTTCCAGCAGCAAGACCTATCAGCGCACCGAAAACCAGCACCCGGTATTGGGCACCGAATACCAGCAGGACGAATATTCCCTGACCGATGAGTACTTCCGGAAGATGGGCCTGAAGGTTCGCTACTTCATGCCTGCCAACAGCGTGGCACCGCTGGCGTTCTACTTTGCTGGGGACCTGCTTGGGGATTACACCAACCTTGAACTGATCAGCACCATCAGCACGATGGATACCTTCCAGAAGATCTATCGCCCTGAAATCTACAACGCGAATTCAGCAGCAGGTCGATCCTATCAGCCGAGCTTGAATCACCAGGATTACTCGTTGACCCGCATTGTCTACGATCGAGAAGAGCGCAGTCAGTTGGCCATCGAACAGGGCAGGTTTGTCGAAGAGCACTTCATCAAGCCCTACCAGACCGTGCTTGAGCAGTGGTCCGCCCAATACGCGCTTTGATCATTCAGAACATACAAGGTCATCTATCGTGAAAAAACTGCTACCCACCTCCACTGCGGGCAGCCTGCCCAAACCGTCCTGGCTTGCACAACCCGAGACGCTCTGGTCGCCCTGGAAGCTGCACGGCGAGGAACTGCTCGAAGGCAAGCAGGATGCCTTGCGCCTGGCCCTGCAGGAACAGCAACACGCAGGCATTGATATCGTCAGCGACGGCGAACAGACCCGCCAGCACTTCGTTACCACCTTTATCGAGCACCTGAGCGGAGTGGATTTCGAGAAGCGCGAAACCGTCAGAATTCGTGACCGCTATGACGCAAGCGTGCCGACCGTTGTGGGTGCTGTTGCCAGGCAAAAACCGGTGTTTGTCGAAGATGCCAGGTTTCTGCGCCAGCAGACCAGCCAGCCCATCAAATGGGCCCTGCCCGGCCCCATGACCATGATCGACACGCTGTATGACAGCCACTACAAAAGCCGGGAAAAGCTGGCTTGGGAATTTGCCAAGATCCTCAATCAGGAAGCCCGAGAGCTGGAGGCGGCGGGCGTGGACATCATCCAGTTCGACGAGCCTGCCTTCAACGTGTTCTTCGACGAGGTGAATGACTGGGGCGTGGCCACCCTGGAACGGGCGATCGAAGGGCTCAAATGTGAAACGGCCGTGCATATTTGCTACGGCTACGGCATCAAGGCCAATACCGACTGGAAAAAGACGCTGGGCTCGGAGTGGCGCCAATATGAGGAAGCCTTCCCCAAGCTGCAGAAATCCGGCATCGATATCATCTCGCTGGAGTGCCACAACTCCCATGTCCCGATGGACCTGATCGAGCTGATTCGCGGCAAGAAAGTGATGGTGGGGGCCATCGATGTGGCGAACCACGCCATCGAAACCCCCGAGGAAGTGGCCAACACCCTGCGCAAAGCGCTGCAGTTCGTGGACGCCGACAAGCTCTACCCGTGCACCAACTGCGGCATGGCCCCTCTGCCCCGCGAGGTGGCGCGCGGCAAGCTGAACGCCTTGAGCGCCGGCGCGGACATCGTGCGCAGAGAGCTCTTGAACCGATAAGGGTGCAGGAGGGGTTGCAGCGCTGATCGAGCGACTTGCCCCCTCCCCGCCGCCTTTGGACCCGCCCCTTCAGCCAGGACCAACCATGTCACGTTCCAGTACTGCCATCGAGCCATTGCGCTTTCGCGAAGCGCTCGGGCACTACGCATCCGGTATCACGGTGATCACATCGCAGATCGAGGAGGAGCCGGTCGGCTTTACCTGCCAGTCGTTCTATAGCGTGTCGATGAGCCCGCCGCTGGTGTCGTTCAGCGTGATGGCCGGTTCGGCAAGCTACCCCAGGATCCGCCAGGCAGGCCGCTTCGCGGTCAATATCCTGTCCGGTGAACAGGTCGGGATCTCCAACCAGTTCGCCCGACGAGGTACCGACAAGTGGCAGGGCGTGCAATGGCAGGCATCGCCACTGGGCAACCCGATCATTGCCGGCAGCCTGCACTGGCTCGATTGCGAGATCCACGCCGAACACGTCGCCGGTGATCACCTGATCGTGATTGGCGAAGTGAAGGCGCTGAACCTGCAGCAAACTGCCGCCACACAGCCCTTGCTGTACTTCAAGGGGCAATACTGCAACCTCGCCGCCCACGGCGCAGGCTGAGGAACCAGGGGCCTGGCCTTCTCAACAAGCCCCTTGCATCGCGGTATCGACCGCTTCCACAAGCATCTGCGCATGCTCTTCGGTAAACGCCAGCAGCGGACGGATTTTGAGCACGTTCTGGTGCGGACCGGCGGCGCTGATCAGCACGCCCTGCTCGCGCATCGCGTTGACCACCTGGCGGGCCTGCCTGGCTGCGGGTGCCTTGGTGGCGCGGTCGGTGACCAGCTCAACCCCAAGGAACATGCCGGCCCCCCTGACGTCGCCGATCATTTGATGGCGCAGGGCAAGCCGTGTCAGGCCGTCCAGCAGGTAGCTGCCAATGTGATGGGCCCTCTGCTGCAGGTGTTCTTCGCGGATGACGTCCAGCACCGCCTGGCCTGCCGCACACGAGACCGGGATGCCGCCAAAGGTATTGAAGTAGCGCATGCTCCTGCCGAAGTGATCGACCACCTGGGAGCGCCCGACGATGCCGGCAATGGGCTGGCCATTGCCCATGGGCTTGCCGAGGGTGACGAGGTCCGGGCGCACGTTGTGCCTGGTAAACCCCCACATGTTAAGGCCGGTACGCGCAAAACCCGGCTGTACCTCATCGGCGATGTACAGCAGGCCTTCGGCCTGGGCCAGCGCCACACCCTCGGCGATACAGCCCGCCGGCCCGGGCAGCACGCCGTCGCTGGAGAAGATGCCATCCAGCAGGATTGCCGCCGGGCGGATGCCGTGCGCCTTGAGGTCATCGATTGCGGCGCGCACGTCTGCGGCAAACATCGACGCCACGTTTTCGGCCCCCAGACGGTAAGCGTCAGGTGCGCGAACGGTGCGCACATGCGCCGGGAGCACCATGGCGCTGCCAAGCGATGGTGAAAGCTCGGCGATGTCTGCGGTGACGCCGTGGTAGGCGAACCGGGTGATGATGACGCCGGTGCCACCGGTGCAGTGCCTGGCGATGCGCAGCGCCAGATCATTCGCCTCGCTCCCGGAGCAGGTGAACATGACGCGATCCAGGTCATCGGTGAAGGTACCCAGCAACTGCTCGGCATAGTCGAGAATGCCCTCCTGCAGGTAACGGGTGTGCGTGTTCAGCACCTGCGACTGCCGATGCATCGCCTCGACCACCCGGGGATGGCAGTGACCGATGGAGGCAACGTTGTTGTAGGCGTCCAGGTAGCGACGGCCCTGCTCGTCGAAGAGCCATACGCCCTCCCCTCGAACGGTGTGCAGCGGTCGCTCGTAGAACAGGCGGTATGCCGGGCCCAGTAACCGCTCGCGGCGCTCGATCAGGCAGCGCTGCGATTCCGAAAGCCGGGTGGCGTCGGCTGACGTGAAGCTGTTGATCATGCTCATGCTCGATTTGCTCGCAGGCAGGCCGAAGCAATTCGGTCCTCTGTTTCAGCGCGAGACAGCGCCGACAGTGCCTTCAGGTTTGCCCAGGCACGCTGGGTGTTTCGAAGGATGTACTGGCGATTGTCCGGATGCAGTTCGGCGCGCCAGGAGTTGATGCACAGGGCCAACGCCAGGCGCGTGGCCAGCAGCTCGGGCAGCAGCGCCAGCTCCTGCTGGTTCAGGGGGTTGCACTGGTGGTAGCCGACAATCACATCCAGGGCCGGCTCCAGTACATCGCCTACCTGCCCAAGGTGGTAGGAAGCGGCAACCGCGACCTCGTTGACCAGGGGCGCATGCACCATGTCACCGAAATCGAGGATGCTGCGCAGCACATCGGGGTTGTGGGCATCCACGATGATGTTGTGCGGGTTGGTGTCATTGTGAATGACCTGCTTGCGCAGCCCGGGGATGCTTGGCACCACCACCGACGCGTACTGCTCGAGGCTGCGCTGCACCAGGCTTCGTCCGGGGCCGGGTTCGATGTGCACCAGCAGCGGTCGAAGGTGCGCGGCGTGCTGCATGTCCCACAGCAGCGCATGCCCGGCAGCGGGGTGGGCAAACCCTTGCAGCGCCACGTCAAGCCGGGCGATGGACTGCCCGATGACCCGGCGAAACGTCGGTGTGGGGTGACTCACGCAGTGAAGGGGCATGCCGTCTTCGAAGGACAGCAGCCGCGCCAGCATGCGCTGCCCGTCGATCTCGACGAAGGTGGCGTACTGGCCCTCAAGCGAGGGGTGCACGCGCTGAACCGCAAGCCCGGGATCGCGAAGCTCGATTCTTCGCATCGCCTGGTTGTGGAAGTCGACCACATCGGGGTTTTCAAGCGGGTGGGAGAGCTTGAACAACCGGGATGAGCCGTCTTGAAGCATCACGCGGAAATTGAGGTCGCGCTCGCCGCCCAGTTTTTCGAGCGTGCCGCTCAAACCGAATTGCTGGCGCAGCACTGCACACGCCTGCGCATCGGTGACCCGTGCCGGAGCAGCTTCGAGCAGGCTGTCATCGACAGCCAGATTTTCAAGGGGCATGACTCGCATCCTTATACGGCCTTTGAATGGCGCCCCCGGTTTCAGGGGCGCCATGCATCACTTGTTGACCCAGGCGTTGAAGCGTTCCTCCAGATCCTCACCGTGGTCGATCCAGAACTCGGCGTCGGTGGCACGGGCGTTTTTCAGGTTTTGCGGGGCGGTGGGCAATTTTTCGCCCACGCGCTTGTCCAGCAGGTCCATCGCGCCGGTGTTGCTGGGCCCGTAGGGGATGGCCTCGACGAAGTTCTTCTGTTGCATGGGCTCGCTGGCGAACGCGATGAAGCGCTCGGCCAGTTCCTTTTTCGGCGCCCCTTTCACGATGGCCCAGTGATCGAGGTCGTAGAGGCTGCCATTCCATTGCATCGCAAACGACTGGCCTTCCTCCTGGGCAGAGGTGACACGGCCGTTGTAGGCGGAGGTCATGACCACGTCACCGGCGATCAGCCATTGCAGCGGCTGCGCGCCGGAGTCCCACCACTGGATGCTGGACTTGATTTCATCGAGCTTCTTGAACGCACGTTTGACACCCTCTTCAGTACCCAGCAGCGTGTAGAGGTCCTTGTTGTCTACCCCATCGGCGAGCAGCGCGAACTCCAGCGTGAACTTCGCGCCGCGGCGCAGGCCGCGCTTGCCGGGGTACTTCTTCAGGTCCCAGAAGTCGGCCCAGCCTTGCGGGCTGGAGGCGAGTTTGTTGGGGTCGTAGGTCAGCACGGTGGACCAGATGAAGATGCCGACACCACAGTCGCTGACGGCCGCAGGAATGAAGTCTTCCTTGTTGCCTATCCGGCTCCAGTCCAGCGGTTCGAACACCCCTTCGCTGCAACCACGGATGAGCTCGGGCGATTCGACCTCCACCACATCCCAGCTGGTTTTGCCGGTGTCGGCCATCACCTTGATCTTGGCCATTTCGCCGTTGTAGTCGTCGGCGGTGATGGCCACGCCGGTCTGGGCGGTGAAGGGTTTGTAGAACGCCTTCTCCTGCGCCTGGCGGTTGTTGCCGCCGAAGGACACCACGGTCAGCTTTTCAGCGGCATACAGCGGGCTTGCGATGGTTGCGAGCAATAGTACAGCTGCGATTTTCTTATTCATGCGTCTCTCCAGGTCAGCTACGGGTCGTGGGCAGCTTTAAAGGGATGGCAGTTTTCTTGTAGTGGCAGCAATCGATCGAACGTGACGCTTCCCCGGTGGGGACGGGACGCATTAAAACACATAATAAATATGATGCATCATATTTTACGCTACACTTGCCCTCATCAATGAACAGGGAACCCGCCATGACCGATCAACGTACGCTGCTTCTCACCGGTGCCAGCCGGGGCATCGGCCACGCCACCGTGAAACATTTCAGTGCTGCGGGTTGGCGCGTGTTTACCGCCTCGAGGCAGGACCTGGGCGAAGGCTGCCCCTGGGCCGAAGGCATCGCCAACCACATTCACCTCGACCTGGGGAGCGTGGAGGACATACAGCGCAGGCTTCCGGAAATCCGGGAAAAACTCGGGGGGCGGCTGGATGCGTTGGTCAACAACGCCGGCGTTTCACCCAAAGGCCCGGATGGGGAGCGACTGGGGGTGCTGGAGTCCGACTACTCGACCTGGCTGAACGTGTTCAACGTGAACATCTTCTCGACGGCCCTGCTGGCGCGGGGGTTGTTCGAGGAGCTCAAGGCGGCAAAGGGCTCGGTGATCAACGTCACCTCCATTGCCGGTTCGCGGGTGCACCCGTTCGCAGGGGTGGCGTATGCCTGCTCCAAAGCGGCGCTGTCGGCGCTGACGCGCGAGATGGCGCACGACTTCGGGCCCTATGGGGTTCGGGTGAACGCGATCGCCCCGGGGGAGATCGACACCTCCATCCTGTCCGCTGGCACCGAGCTGATCGTGGAGCGATCGATCCCGATGAAACGCATGGGCAAGCCCGAGGAAGTCGCGGCGTTGGTGCATTTTCTCTGCACGCAGGGCGCTTCGTACGTCAATGGCGCAGAAATCCATGTAAACGGTGGGCAACATGTTTGAGTTACTCGATAATCGCTGCCGGTAGCCTCCCCTCTCCCGCCGGGCCTGCGCCGCACACGAGTACGCGATGAATTATCCGATTGAGCACCTGAAACACTCCTACCTTGGCAGCGGTATCTATGGCCTGCTGCGCGAAGCCCTGATTACAGGGCGCTTCCAGCCTAACGACCGGCTGCGCATACGCGACCTTGCCGAACAGCTGGGTACGAGTGTCACACCAGTGCGGGACGCGATTCTTCAACTGGCAAAGGAGCAGGCGCTGGTTCTGAAGACACCGCGGGACATTCGTGTGCCGGTACTGACTTCCAAGCAGTACCTGGAGATCAGGAGCATCCGGCTCTCGCTCGAGGGGTTGGCGGCCGAAACAGCTGCATCGCTGGCGACCGAGGAGCAAGTGGCGCGGCTGCAAACCTGCATTCAGAACAACCTGGTGGCGATCAAGGACAATGACTTGAGGTCCGCGCTGACCTTCAACCACGAGTTTCACTTCAGGTTGGCGGAAATCGCCGATATGCCGGTGCTGGTCAGCCTGCTGGATGGGTTGTGGATGCGTACCGGGCCGCTGATTGCCCGGGCCTACGGCGGGTTCAACGAGCGCATGGCGATTGATCATCACTGGGATGTGCTGGAGGCGTTGAAGCAGCGCGATGGTGCGGCGGCTCGCCTGGCGATCTGCAGTGACATTCTGGATGGGAGCCAGAAGATGCTGGAGTATGTTCAGATGGAGCATGACTGAAGGGGCGTGGTGCTGGCGATAACTCGGCATGCGACAGGCCGCATGCTGCAAGTGGCGCTGCTGGCGCTCTGAAACCGATTCTCACCCCTGTTCCGGCGTCCTGCCGACCGAAAAATCCCCCTCCCCGTGCAATTCGTCGCCTCGGCTCGCCGTGCTCGCCCGACTGGATTACTGTATATGCAAACAGTATCCATATGGTGGCGGAAATGACCCAAGACATTGAAGACTTTGACGGCTTCGGAGCGCCCACTGAGCTGGAGATGTGGAAGCACCAGGTGGTGCTCATTACGAATGAGGCCGAATACCTGACCCGAGAGCTGGGCAAGGCGCGCAGGAACATTGCCAAGCTTGTGGCGATGAACCAGGGGCTGACGAAGGACCTGCACGACCTGCAGCTGAAATCGACAGGGCGAGTGCTCCCCACGAGCTGCGCACTCAGTGGCAGCCCGGCACAGGAAATCGCGGAACTTCATAAAAACTCATAAGGCGTGTTGTCACCGTAAACTTAGCGGGAAAGGCAGGAAACTTACACGGTGCACGACCCCATTAAAGTGAGAGCGAAACTTTTTTGAAAAAGAAATAAATTGTAACAATGACCTGTTGAAATATTTTAAATACCAGGAACCCAACCTTTATTGACCAAAAAATGTGAAGCCGTGCGTTTTTATAGCTGGATGGAAACCCAGTTCAATAAAACCTCACCCGATGGTAACGTATGCTTTCGCATTGCTCAGAATAATAAAAAACATGAGCAAACTTGTTGGTTGAATAAAGGATTAACGAATGACTATCGAGCGAGAGATTTTCTCGGCCCTTATCGCGCAGAACGCATTTCAAGGTGAAAAGCCGAGCGTACAAAGCTACGCCCAGCTAGCCGTAGACAAGGGTTTCAGAGCGCTTACGTCAAGGCAGCAGGCGGTGGTGAGCCCCTTCCTGAAGAAACAATGCGAGGGGATGAGAAAACCAAACGAAAAACACAACAACTGCCAAAACACGATAGCCGGTCGTGATCTGGTTGTAGCGCTTGAAAAAGCAGAAAGTTACAAGGGATGGCGCTGCGAAAGCTGCCGGAGTGCATCTTAAAAACCAGACAGCACCGCAAAAAGAGTAGCCCTCCAGAAAAGCTGTAAAGTAAAAAACACTACTGCACTCGCTACTCCTGACTGTTATTGCAGCAGGCCGCCATGGCCTGCTCGCAAGTTTTTCTTTTTAGGCCCTGATCAGCCCACCCGCCAATCGTCGTTCACTCGTCACGCACCTGAGCGCCTTGAAAAAATAGTGCACGAAACAGCCCGATTCTTTTGCGCGGCCAACTTTTTTCAGAGAGAAAAATAGTGCCTATTTACCAGGTTGCACTACTGGTTGTGCGCCGGATCATCGCTTACGGTGAGGCCAGCATCCTCGACAGCGATGTTCGGTGCGGGTGGGCTGGCACTCGCAGCCAGACCAATTAGCGGGCCTACCAAGAGCTGGCCGAGTGCTTCAATGACGACGCTGCCCGTCAGAGCATCAACGCTTCCGGTGCAGTTCGGGTGACCAGGCGCTGCTCAGGACGATAACCCCGAAGATCACCAGGTAAAGCCAGTATTGGCTCGGGTACGAGAAAGAGCCCACTTGGGCGACCACAAACACGCCGCCACCAACAACTAACCGCTGCCGACGCGTGAACCTCAGCCTGAGCGCTACCAGCTTGCTTCTCCACCCCATTGCCACGCTCCCTGTTTGTGTAGTGGTCAACTAATCCCGGACACTGCGTTAAGTTTTTCTTCAACCACGGCGAGCGCTAGTCCGCCGTTGAATTGGTGTGGCCGTTGCCAGTTGTAGCGCTGCATCAAAAACCGACCAATATCCTGCTGTGCCAGGGAAGCACTCATGTATCCCACTGTTGGCACCCATTCTGTTTTCAAACTGCGAAACAACCGCTCCATCGGCGCGTTGTCGTGGCAGTTTCCCCGTCGACTCCTGCTCTGTTTGAACCGATAACGCCACAGCCACTGACGGAAGCTTCGGCTGCCGTATTGGCTGCCTTGGTCGCTTTGAAACAGCACGCTCTGTGGCCGACCACGCAGTTCATAGGCCATGTCCAATGCCTTGATCACCAGGTCGGCATCGGGCTTCGCTGAAAATGCCCAGCCCACCACGCGGCGGGCGAATAGATCGATGACGGCAGCCAAATAGTACCAGCGACCTTGAGCCCAGACATAAGTGATGTCACCGCACCAAACTTCGTTTGGTGCCGGTACGGTGAACGCTCGATCTAGCACGTTCGGGATATCTGGTCGCTCGACCGTCGCTTTTTTGTAGGCATGTGAACCGGGTTGCTTACTGATTAGCTTCATTTCGCTCATCAGCTTACGCACCTTGAAGCGCCCAATTTCTATGCCTTCCTCCCGCATCATGAACATGATGCTTCGGCTGCCCGCCGCGCTGCGGCTTTGGGTGAACAGTTCGTTCACTCGACTGCGTAAAACCAGCCGCTCAACGTCGGGAATTCGACGTTTTCGGCAGTACGCGTAGTAGCAAGATCGGGTGACTTCAAATACCGAGCACAACAGATCAACAGGCTCTTCAGAGCGGAGCGGATCGATTAACGCGAACGCTCGTGTTCCTCGGCCATCAAGAGCGCGGTGGCCTTTT